>NZ_JBYCCV010000011.1:0-86188 GCF_057473825.1 Aliterella sp. E5.1 | reverse complement strand
GCCTGTGGAGGCTGAGTAAGTCCAAAATCGTCACCGGATGGTAGAGGCATCGGCTGTTGAGACGGGAAGCTCCGAGGACGAATAAAACCGTCCCTGAATTGAGTTGAGATTGGGAAGCCCCAACCTCAGTGAAGCAGGTTGGGGTACTTCACGGAAAATTATAGAGCGGGCGATCGCGCGTGATATTCTGCGTAGAACAAACCTATTGTGCCAGTTTGGATGTGAGAACCGTAGGGCAAAGTTACCAGATGCAACAATTGCAATTGTTCTCAATTTGCAGCGACAGTTGCTAGAACGTATTGATGAAGCAACAAAAGCTGGCTTCATGTTGCTGGCAGATTATGGTGAAACGGAAGAAACAATCCCAGAATTAGATGAACTTCAAAGCGTTAGAGAACGAGCAGATTCATATTACACGCGATTTTATATTACGCTGAGGCGGATTTACGAAGCTCAACCTATAGCCCACCCTGATAGCCTAAAATTAGTTACCAAGTATGTTGAAGATGCTGAGGTTACTATTGAGGTAATACAAGCAAGTATTCAAGACATCAGAAGGAATTGGAATTTATCATGAGTAATGAGCGTAAAATTCCTGATGCTAATACCAGAGCGCATTCTGTAAATAAACTGCGCGAATTAGTAAAACGCATGGATCGGCATATTGCAGATTTAGATGAACTCAATGCTCAATTAGAGGCAGAGAACGAAAAAAGTCTACTTTCTGCTTATCTTACACGCAGAGAACAGCGTCAAAAACCTCTCAAAAGCTTGAGCAACCGAATTGAAGAATGAGTGCGATCGCCTTCTTTTGAAAAGCGATCGCACTTTTTTATTTGCGTGGGCTGGCTTTTATATACAAAAATAGAGAGTAGGATTAAGCACAAAAAACATAATTGAAGCAGAGAGAAATAATGGAATTTGAAGAATTAAAACAATTAGTTGAAAGTAATGCTAAAAGTATTCAGGCTTTGGCGAATGAATCAGCAAGAGCGAGGCTTGAATTAAAAGAAGCTAGAGCAATTGTTGATAGCAATGCTAAAGCTATTTTGGGTTTAGCTGAAGAGGCTAAGTCTAGTAGGCAAGATATTCGAGATTTAAAGGACACTGTTTTTACTCTTGCCCAAATATCTAGCGATCACGAAAGGCGGATTGAGAGATTAGTAGGGTACTCAATCACAGGAGAGAGCGATCGCCTGGACTTACTGCAACGTTTGCAAAAGCTTGAGCGGCGAATCAACCGAACGGAAGAAGGTGAAGGATGAGTGCGATCGCCTTCTTTTGAAAAGCGATCGCATTTTTTATTGGTATAAGTCCCAGCCAACGCTGGGGGCTGGATGTTTCCAACAAGTGCGATCGCAGAGAAATGTGCATTTATCAACCAACTAAAAGCTATTTAAAACAGTGCTTCCACAGGATAACTACAGGATCTTTACATTAAACAAGTATAAATACTGAACTTTGAAATCCGGTGATATGAATGTTGTTTGAGGTGGGTAAGTTATTAGTAACAGGGAAAGAAAGCCTAACACCAACACCCAACGGACACACTCAAATGAAAGCTGAACTACAAGCCAAGTACATCCAATTCCTCAACCACAAGAACAAAGATAGCGATAAAGGTTTTACTTTAATTGAATTATTAGTTGTAATTATCATTATTGGTGTTTTAGCTGCGATCGCTCTACCCAACTTCCTCAGCCAAACTGCTAAAGCCAAGCAATCTGAAGCTAAGAATACTATCAGTGCTGTTAACTCTGCTCAGACTGCTTTTCGTCAAGAAAATGCTGGATTTGCTGGCGGTACTACTGGAATGGCAACATTGGCTCTTGGTCTACCTACAGCCACTGCGAGCTACACATACAATTTCGGTACTTCGTCTGCCGATCTCGGCACAATTCAAGCTACAAAGACTGATACCGCTCTTAAAGCTTACTCAGGTGGAAGTGCAAGATACACGGATTCCACAGTAAGCCAAAGTATCATCAACAGCGTTGTTTGTGAAGCTCAATCAACAACTACGCCTGCGGCTTCACCTACGGGAGGCACAACAGTGCTGGTTACTTGCCCAGACTCCTTCAATCAACTTGGCGCAGCACCAACAACGCCATAATAAAGTTTCAAAGCTATTTTTTTCAGAATCTGACTTTAAGACAACAAAGGCAACTCATTATAGGAGTTGCCTTTACTATAGGCATTAAGTTTACTAATTGTTTTAAATATAAATTTATTCTTTATCTTAAAATAAAGTCAGTTATGGAGTCAAAATACAAAGTAAAACTAATACACTCTTCAATCAAAGGTGATTTATATAAAGGCTTCACTTTGGTTAAACTTTTAGTCGTCATTATTATTATTGCTATCTTGGCTGCTATTGCTTTACCCAACTTCCTCAATCAGACGGTTAAAGCTAAACAAGCTGAAGCTAAAAATACAGTTGGTGCTGTCAATTCGTCACAGACAGCTTTCCGAGTTGCAAATCCTCGTTTTGCTAATAGCATTACTGAATTAGCACTCGGACTACCAGAAGACACAGCAAACTACACATAAGAAACTGAAAGCACACTTGATTTTAGCCAAACTACGGCTCAAGCAAAAAATACCGCTCTCAAAGGTTATTCTGGAGCTTCAGAAAGATATACCGATAGTAATGAACACTCAATAATCTCAAGCGTTCTTTGTGAAGCTTCTGTACCTGGAGTATCACTGCCTGATGTACCCGATGCTGATGGATCTCCCGACTGTGCAACTGTCGGAATGGTGACTGTTGGTAGATAGTTTTTTGAAGTTACTTGCAAATGCTGCAAAAAACTATTGTTGAACGCTTATATTTACTCTTATCATGCCATCATCTATCTCTAATTCACCCGCGATGAATTTGCAAGAACAAACTTATCAATTGCTAAATGACGGCAAATACAACCAAGTTGCAAGTCTTTACGAACAGGTTATTGAAACTGAACCTAATGTAATGTCGCATTACTGGTATCTTGGTTTAGCCTACTTGTTGCAAAATTATGAAGAAGATGCACAAGCAACCTGGATGTTAGCCATAGCCGAAGGCACACCGGAAGAAGTCGAACAATGGACGAAAGAATTAGTCGATATTCTCGATTTTGAAGCTCAACGTCAAATAAATATTTCTAACCTTAAAAATAGTTGGCTAATTCGACAGCATATTAGAGAAATTACTCCAACTTTTGCTAATAATTTATTGCACTTGCTTCAACTTTCCATTGATTTAAACGAACTAACTACAGAAAATTTTGAAACCTGGCAACCAGGGACAATTATAAATCAAACTGATTCAGCAGAACTAGATACAGCTTTACTGTTGCAGGTAATCAAGAAAGTTATTGAATTTCCGATTCCAGCAGTCTTAGAATTTGTTGAAGCTTGTTTACCTCATCAAGCCCAAAACCCCACAGCTTTGATTGATGCTGTAATGCCAGTTTCAATCAAAGTTGCTTATCAAGCTCGAAGACCAGACTTTGCTGCCAATTTAGCGCAATTATGTCTCAAACTAGAGCCAGAACATTCAGAAGCACTGAGACATTTATCTTGTTTTTATTCCAATGCTAGGTTGCATAAACAAGCAATAGAAACCGCCAAACTTTTTTTTAGTAACTGTAACAATACTTCTTGGCAACTCCAAGGCAGTTATCTAATATTGCGCGCCTTGCTCACTTGTGGAGCTTGGCTAGAAGTAGAACCCGTCGCCCAGCGTCACAAATTGTTAGTTAAAGACTTGGTTCAAAATCCACCTCAAGATCTAGATCCAAGTGAAGCTAGTTTGCTTTTATCTAGCAACTTTTTTTTACCGTACATTCAAGACATACCAGCAGAAAATCACTGGCTACAAAATCAGATTGGCAAAATATTTCAAGCAAGTTTACAATCTGATAGCTCTGATTTTGTCAATCTACCTCATACCAATACAAGAGAGACAACCAGACCTCTCAAAATTGGTTATATTACCCATGCTTTTACTGGTCATTCCGTCGGCTGGCTGAGTCGCTGGCTGATTCAGTATCATGACAAAGAAGCTTTTAAAACTAACCTCTATTTAATTCATCAAAATTTAGAAGATTATGAGTGGTTGAGAGACAAAGTAGAAGGTATTTATAACTTTGACTCCAACTATAAAGAAATTGCCAAACAAATCAAAGCAGATGAAATTGATATTCTGATTGATTTAGACAGTCTCACCTTAGATACAACCTGTAAAGCTTTAGCTCTCAAACCTGCTCCCATTCAAGTTACCTGGCTAGGTTGGGATGCTTCTGGAGTTCCAGCGATTGACTACTTCATTGCCGACCCCTACGTATTGCCTGAAAACGCCCAAGACTACTACAGTGAAAACATTTGGCGCTTACCCCAAACTTATGTCGCGGTAGATGGCTTTGAAGTAGGCGTACCAACCCTGCGCCGCGAACAGCTAGAAATTCCCTCGGATGCTGTAATTTATTACAGTGGTCAAACGGGCTACAAGCGCCACCCTGAAACAGTCCGCTTGCAAATGCAGATTCTTAAACAAGTTCCCAATAGCTACTTCTTAGTCAAAGGCAAAGCAGATAAGACAGCAGTTGAGCAATTTTTTACACAAGTTGCTGAAACAGAAGGAATTGATCCCAATCGATTAAAGTTCTTACCTAGAGATGAAAGTGAGTTAGTCCATCGAGCAAATTTAGGCATTGCTGACGTAGTTCTAGATACCTATCCCTACAATGGCGCAACAACAACCTTAGAAACTCTATGGATGGGTGTTCCTATGGTTACAAGAGTTGGCGAACAATTCTCTGCCCGTAATAGTTACACATTCATGATGAATGTTGGGGTAACTGAAGGTATCGCTTGGACAGATGAGGAATATGTAGAGTGGGGCGTGCGCTTAGGCAAAGATCCAGCCTTGCGCCAACAAATAGCTTGGAAACTTCGCCAATCGCGGCAAACCTCCCCTTTATGGGATGCAAAGCAATTTACCCGCGAAATGGAAAAAGCTTACAAACAGATGTGGCAAAATTATGTTGACAACCTGAATAAATCTATTGCACCCCATTAATTTCGGTCAATATCAAGAGAAAAATAATGGAATTTGTTGAATTAAAACAACTTGTTGAAAGCAATGCTAAAAGCATTGAAGCTTTGGCGAACGAAAGTAGTCAATCTTTGCAAAGGTTTGAGCAAAGGTTTACAGTTTTGGGTAATGAAATTAGCGATCTTAAAGATACCGTTTTTACCCTTGCCCAAATAGCAAGCGACAGTGGAAAGCGGCTCACGCAATTGGTAGGCTACTCAATTATAGGCGAGAGCGACAGATTGGACTTGCTGCAACGTCTTCAAAAACTAGAACGCCGAATCAGTCAACTAGAAGAAGGCGATCGCACAGGCGATTAGGAGTTAGCAAGGATGGGTTTTCAATCTAAGCAAAATTTTAACCAATGGATAGGCGCGTTAGTTGCAGCCATACTATGCACTGGGTCAATTGTTGCTTTACAACTGCCCCAACTAAACCAGCTAAACAATAAAGCAAAAACTGCTTCGGTGGCAGATTTTCAAAAACAAGTAGAGTCCGAAAAGCTGCAATTGCAATTACTGCGTAAAATTCCTAGCTTTGGCTTCGATCGGGCGATCGCAGATTGGGCTTTTATTAATTTTCTGATTTATTTTGGCGATGATGACGCGCGAGAAAAAACTGGCTACAGTCTTAGCCCAGAATACTTTGAAGTAGTTATTGACCGCGATCCATATTTTTTAAGGACTTATTTATTTCTTTCTTCAAGCACAACTCTATATGCAGGAATGCCCGAAAAGTCTGTAGCCTTGATGAATCGAGGGTTAAAGTCACTTACTCCACAAGTCCCCGATAAGTCTTATTATGTTTGGCGCTATAAAGCAACCGATGAATTATTATTTCTTGCAGATGCTCAAGCTGCCAAAAATTCGTATACCAAAGCCGCAGAGTGGGCAAGTACCTACTCAGACGATGAAAGTAAATATGTAGCTCGTGCGTCTCGCCAAACAGCAGCCTTTTTAGCCAGCAATCCCAACAGCAAAATTGCTCAAATTAGCGCTTGGGCATCAGTTTTAGGCAATGCTTTTGACGATCGCACTCGCCGCCGCGCAATTAGCAAGATTCAGGCTTTAGGCGGTAAAGTATCTGTTACACCAAATGGAGAATTTAGCGTGGGAATCCCTAAAGAATAAGCGATCGCTTATTTTACAGATTTGCGATCGCCTCTGACTATATTTCTATCCCAAACTCCCCTCAGTAACGTAGTCTCGAATATTTGCCACAACCGCTAAAGAGCTTAATCCTTGTTCAACTAAATTGGGGAACTGCCCCAAACTTTCTACAATATTGTTGGCAAAGTTGTATCGTTCATCCTTACCATAGTTGAGGGTCAAATACTCCAGCAACTCTAAAGCGAAGCGTAGTCGCCAAAATTCATAATGTCCGCAATACAAGCTAACTTAAATATCCTTGCTGGTGTTTTTAGAGATGTATCTACCCCCTCCCCAATCAAATCGCGAAAGTAAAAAGCATCTCCCCACAGGATTTGACCGGGATGAGCAGTTGATGTAATAGGCGATCTTTTACGTGCGCGACGAGCAGTATACAAATCAAATAATGTAAAGCCGCAGCTTCTCATATAAGTATCGACATCAGCAAATAATGGTTGATTTACATACAAATGTGAAAACTCAACTTCAACTTGCACCGCCAAAATACTATTTGCTAATACTTTAGATGCGCCTTGCAAAACTTGTACATCTGCCCCTTGAACATCTACTTGCAAAAAATCAATTTCCTTGATTCCTTCAGCTTGACAAAAAGTATCTAAAGTCGTTGTAGGAATCTCTACACTAAAATCTAATTCCATTACTTCATCAATTCCAGCAAACCTCTGCAAATAGTTTTCATTTGGTAGATACAAAGAACTACACATAGGATGTTTTGTTACATACAATGTCTGCTCTCCAACCGATTCTCCAAGTGCTAAAGGTATATGTTTTTCAGCCCAACTTACTTGTCTTGCTTCAACTTCATTGTTTGCTTGTTCGCAAGCATCTTCATCCGCATCAAAGCCATAAATAGACAAACGAGAACCAAAAATATCCCAACCTTTGCTTGCATAATCGTCTGCTTCTCCCAGTTTACGAGAACCAACATTGCAAATTGTTATATACGTTTGATTTAAACGACCACTCTTGTTCAAACTTTCCAGAAAAAGGGGCATAAGAATTTATTACTAATTCAATACAGATTATTTTATAATTGCGTGTACCAACAGAAATTGTCAAAAAAGTTTTAATAAACTATTGGCATTTTTTATATATCCTACTAACTAATAAAATGAGTATAAAATTACATATTGGCGGTCAAGAAACCCATCCTGATTGGAAGATATTAGACGTTGAACCGCGCCCAGAAGTTGATTATGTAGGCAATGCTTTAGATTTAAGTCAATTTGCCAGTGATTCGATAGATGCAATTTATGCAAGTCATGTATTAGAACACTTTTTTTACAACATAGATAATGAATTAATTACTACCCTTCGAGAATGGCATCGGGTACTCAAACCAGGCGGCAAACTTTTAATTAGCGTACCTGACTTAAAAACATTATGCTGGCTCTACCTAAACCCGAATATGATGCCGATGGAGCGTTTTCACTTAATGCGAGTGATATTTGGCGGACAAACTAATATTTACGACGTACATAAAGTAGGTTTTGATTTTGAAATCTTAGCCATGTACTTAGAAGAAGCTGGTTTTGAAGCTTACGAGCAAGTATCTGAGTTTAGTATTTTTAATGATTGCAGTAGCTTACGAGTATTAGATACTTTAATCAGCTTGAATGCGATCGCAACTAAATCATAGTTAAAGATCGACACTGTGACTAGATTAATTGGTCGTCTATCTTCAGTACCAATCCCTTGAGGCAAAATGTAAAGTAACAAAATTCTACAAGCTCATCGCCGCAAACTTCCTCTCAGGGTAGTAATTACCGCACCCCCTTGCGCTAAGAGCGATCGCTTGTGATAGTGTAGAAAAGTAGAAACGCAATCCCCAAATACCACAATCCGCGACTAGGGAAACCTTTCTTACCAAACATTTGTCCAACTCAATCGGAATTTAATTGAATTTATGGCTCAACAAGTTATTCACCCAATGGTGAAGTTGCAGCGCCACGCGCACTCACTTGTAGAATCCAAAATCCTCAAGCTAACAGATAGCATCTCAAAAATTGCGCTGCTCTATGGTAGCGAGTGGTCTTACTGGAAAAAAGAACTACTAGATTTTGGCTTCACTACTCAAGACCCCATTAGCGACCTATTAGCTGTAGAAAATTGGGACGACGACTAATCAAAGGCAAGCAGATAGAGCCTGAGAAAGCTCTTTAGCACTAGCATAGCGATCGCTAGGGAGGGGTTCGGTGACGCGATCGATCACCTCCCGCAATTGGGGCGCGATCGTTGGCAAACCCTCAATATCAAAGCGATAACCCCTACCCCGTTGGCGGAAAAACTTAAAAGGCATTTCCCCCGTCAACAAAAAGATCAGCGTTGGTCCAATTGCGTACAAATCTGACTGAATTAGCGGTTGTCCCCGTTCCTGTTCGGGAGCGCAATAACCTTCTGCGCCAATTCGCGTCCCCGCATAAGTCCCAATCTCTTTGACTGCGCCAAAATCCAACACAATAATCCGTCGATCGAAAGTCCGTAACATCAAGTTTGCAGGCTTAATATCGCGGTGAATTAGTGGCGGCTTTTGGTGGTGGATATAATTTAAAACATCGCAAGCTTGAATCATCCAAGCGATCGCTTTTTCTGGTGTTACAGCACCTTGATCGTGAATTAGGTGTTCCAAATCTTGACCGTGAATTAGTTCCATTGCCAAGTATTTTTTGCCTGCTTCTAAAAAGAAATCGTAATACTTAGGAATCCCCGCATGATGCAACGTCTTTAAGGTGCGGGCTTCGCGCTCAAACAATTCTTGCGCCTTGGCAACTTTTGCCATGTCTGCATTCATTTCTTTCAAAACTAGCAGTTGGGGCGTACCAGAAACCGATCTAGTTTTATCCCAAGCCAAATAAGTAGTTCCCATTCCTCCCTGTCCCAAAGTCCGCAATATATGATACTGACGAACTATTCTTTGTACCAAAATCGGTTCCCCGCAATGAATGCAAAATAGATTGTTGGGGGGGTTGCCAGTATGCCGACAATGAGCAGAAGATGGGTAAACTACCTTCTGGGTTACGGGTAGTGCCTCTAGTTGAAACTTCAAAATTGGACCGCCCTTAGCCAATTGCAGCAAGCAACCATCAGTTATTGCGCTTCGAGCAACCAAAATGCCATCAACAAAAGTTCCATTCGTGCCTTGATTAATCACCTGCCAAGCACTACGACTGGGCAAAGAATCAGTTTTACGCAATTCTAAATGATGCCGCGAAACTAAAGGCTCCGTTAAAATTACATCATTATCTGGCGATCGCCCAATCCGAATTATAGATTCGTCCGTAAATTTCCACTCTTTGAGAGCGGTGTTTTGCCCAGGGTGTAACAGTGACAGCGTAACCACATTTATATCAGGTATTTAAAATTGCGAGGAGTTCCTAGGAGCTACTTTTGCCCGGACTAAAACCGCCGTAATATTATCGTGACCGTTGTACTGATTTGCAAGATCGATCAAGGCATTGACTCCCTGGTCTAAACGGCTACTAGAACTAAGGAGCGGCTCTAAGTGGCTTTTCCAGTATTGCTCGACTAAATTATTATCAGAAAGACCGTCCGAAGCCAAAATAAACAAAGTATCTTCATTGAGTTCTAAAAACTGCACGTCAGGATTGACGAAGTTTTCATCTCGCGGACCCAAAGCTTGAGTAAGTTGGTAGGCATCAGGACGAGCGTAGGCGAGAGATGGTTCTACGCCGCGCAAAATCTCTCTTTGCCCCACTTCATGGTCTAAAGTCACTTGTTCTAGCCCAGTTTTGCGATTGAGTCGATACAAACGGCTATCTCCCACATGAGCGACGGCTACTTGATTATCTTGCAACAACACCATCACCAGAGTAGTTCCCATCCGTCCTACCCCAGAACGGGAATCTTGTTGATTGGTATCATAAATTACTTTGTTTGCCAACTGCACAGCTTCGCGGATAGCTTCTTCACTAGGCAATTGTGCTGATTGCCAGTTGGATTGAAAGTATTCTTGGAGGGTTTTCACCGCCAGACTACTTGCAACTTCTCCGCCTGCGTGTCCGCCCATCCCATCACAGAGAATATACAGCCCCCGTGCTTGGACGTTTTTGCCTCTGGGAAATTCTAATTTGTTCACGGCGGTTTCAATGCCAAAACAATCTTCATTGTGTTGGCGTTGACCGCCTACATCGGTTAGACCAGCATCTTCTAAGCCGATCAATTGCATCGGCAAGACAACCGTTGGTGTATCATCTGTCTGCATAACATTAGTTGGAGATTTATCAGATTGAATAAAGGTAGAAAGATCGACCAGATCGACCGTTTGAGTAATTTGTTCTCCCTGGACTGGGGAGGATGAGGGGTTAGGAGGTAATGGCTGTAGTTGATTTGCTACCCCAGCCAAAAGAGATTGCAATTGTTCTATTGTTTGAATTTCACCTGCTTGCATTTGCGCCAACAATTCAACCATAGCCCCAACTTTAGTTCGTTGGGACTCCCCAAATAAATGTTGCCATACTTTTCCTAATTCTTGTAAAGTTACTTGCCCCTCAGTAGTATCGATAGCACGTTCAAAGTACAAGCGCTGTAATGCCAAAGTACCTCTATTATTTACTCGCAGATTAGACAACTCTAACAGGCTGCGGCAAGCATTCCAGGGAGTTAATTGCACCCAGAGTTTGGTTATTGCTAATAGCAACTGGTTAATTTGGACGGGCGTAGTGGTGTTATCTTGCCACAATTCCAGCAAATGCCGCCACAAAGAGCGATCGCTTAACAATATTACTTGTCTGCCATCTTGCTGCCAAGCATCGTGCAATGTCGGGATTGTTTCTCCTAACTGGGATTGCGCAACTAAGTAAGTTTTAGCAATTTCGCCGATTTCTATGGTGTTACGGGTATCGGCTTTCAGTAGCGATATTTGCAATGGCTGACAGTCTAATACTTTACACTGAATTTCGTTAGGCGCAGGCGGGGGTAAGGGTTCCAGTACCTGATAGCGCTGCTGAGAATCTAGATACAAGCCTACTGTTAATAGCGGATTAGAAATATTGCTGTTTGTTTCTGGGGTTGTGGCAACAAGTGTTGGTTTGGGGTTGTTGGAGATAATTGCCCACCAGACCAAACCCGTTTTAGTGCCGCAATTGTCACACTTATTTTGATTTAACGCTACTTTGGTGCTACATTGCGGACAAATTTTGTGGCTTAACGATGTGCCACATTTTTGACAAAATTTGTTGTTATCTGGGTTTTCAAACTTACACTGGGGGCAAATCAGCATGATGCACTAATATATCCTCTATTGCCGCTTCACAGGGCTTGTAACCTCTAAATTAATAGCGTTAGTTAACGCAATACATTTAAGTTGCCACAATTAACTACTTTTTGCCCAAAATAAGAGCAAAATACATTAATTAACTATTGCGATCGCACTTAGATGCCATCGTTTGATTCTAATTGCATGAGTGCTATTTCTAACAAATAACAAATTAAATATGTATTAAGCGTTTAGTTTAGATTTTATAAATTTCTAGTTAAGCAGACAAAAGTTACTTTAGTAAAATTTTAAGCTCATTCACCGTAAGATTGCGGAAAGAGCCAGGTTGTAAGTCGTTCAAATTTAGATGACCAATAGCCACTCTAACCAAACGTAAAGTTGGAAACCCGACTTTCGCCGTCATGCGTCGTACTTGGCGGTTGCGTCCTTCAGTTAAAGTCATTTCTAGCCATGCAGTAGGAACATTTTTGCGAAATCGAATCGGGACTTCCCGGAGTGGTAGGAGGGGTTCATCGGGCAATAACCTTACAATAGCAGGGCGAGTTAGGCGATCGCTGATCATTACACCTGCTTGCAACTGGTCTATGGCATTTTGGTCGGGAATCCGCTCTACCTGCACCCAGTAGGTACGAGAATGTCCAAACTGGGGATGAGACAGACGGTGCTGCAATTGTCCGTTATCCGTCAACAACATTAGCCCTTCGCTGTCCCAATCCAAACGCCCCACTGGGTAAACCCCCGTTACCGATATATAGTCTTTTAAAGTCCGTTTCTCGCCGCTACTGTCAGTAAATTGACTCAAAACGCCGTAAGGTTTATTAAACAAAATATACCGATAACTCATGGATTTTTAAGCGGCTTTTACTAAGCCACTATGCTTAAGCAACGGTGCGGTACTAGGTTCGCGCCCTCTAAAAGACTTAAATACTTCCATTGGGTGCAAGCTACCGCCTAAAGCAAGTACAGTGTCGCCAAAACGTTTTCCTGTAGATGCGATCGCATCATCTGAATCTAACCCCGCTTCTTCAAAAGCAGCAAAAGCATCAGCACTCAATACTTCCGCCCATTTGTAGCTGTAGTAGCCTGCGGCATACCCGCCCGCAAAAATATGACCAAAAGCGCATAAGAAAGCATCCTCTGGTAGCGGTGGCAAAACGGTAGTAGTTTGGGCGATGCGGTTGCGGAAATCGTTAGCGCTTTCCCCATGACCTGGTTGATAGCGATGGTGCAGTTCGATATCTACAAGACTAAAGTGAATTTGTCTAAGCATGACACTACCACTCATGTAGTTTTTGGCAGCTACTAGCTTGTGATAATAATGCTCTGGCAAGGGTTCCCCCGTTTCGTAGTGTTTTGCCATTCCCATTAAAGTTGGGTAGTGATAGCACCAGTTTTCCATAAACTGACTGGGCAATTCTACCGCGTCCCACTCCACGTTGTTGATACCTGCGGCATCGGCGTAGTCTACCTTAGTCAGCATATGCTGCAAACCGTGACCAAATTCATGAAATAGCGTTTCTACTTCACCAAAAGTCATCAAACTAGGTTTGCCATCTACGGGGGGCGATTGGTTGCATATTAAGTAAGCTACGGGTTTACGCAAGGTAGTTGCGCCATTTTCAGTAATTTTTGCTCTACCCATGCAATCATCCATCCAAGCACCGCCGCGCTTTTCGGCTGGGCGACTGTAAGGGTCAAGATAGAAATGAGCGATTTCTTCTCCCTTTTCGTCTGCTACTTGAAAATATCGAACATCTTCGTGCCACACTGGGGCTTGACCATCCGCCGCCGTAATAGTTACGCCAAATAAGCGATTTACTAAAGAAAACAAGCTTTCTAATACTTGCTCTAAAGGAAAGTAGGGGCGCAATTCTTCGGCGCTAAAATCAAACTTTTCTTCGCGCTGACGTTCCGACCAAAAGCTTATATCCCAGTGTTTTAAGTCGCTATTGGCTTTGTCTTTGCTTGCTGCAAAAGCTTTTAATTCTTCTAAGTCTTGTTTAGCTGCATCGTAGCTAGTAGCGCGCAATTCTTCTAACAATTCTTCTACCGCTTCAACGCTAGGAGCCATTTTTCGCGCTAGGCTTAGTTCCGCAAAACTATCAAACCCTAGCAATTGCGCTTTTTCTTGGCGCAACTGCAAAATGCGTTCAATCAACGGCGTATTGTCCAATTCGCCACTAGAGGCGCGACTAATAAAAGCCTTATATAGCTTCTCTCGTAAATCGCTACGAGTGCTGTGCTGCATGAAAGGACCAAAGCTAGGAAAATCTAACGTAATTCGCCAAGGGCCCTTTTCTGGAGTGGCGTTTTCTTGCCCAGCATCGCGGGCAGTTTGAGCCGCTAAACTAATTAAGCTTGGTGGTAAACCATCAATTTCTGCTTTTGTGGTCAAATCCAGGCTAAAAGCTTTAGTTGCATCCAAAACATGATTAGAAAACTTAGTAGAAAGTTCGCCTAATTCTAGTTGAATAGCATTAAAACGCTCTCTTTTTTCTCCTTCCAAGCCAATACCGGAGAGTTCCGCATCTTTAATTGCTGCTTCTACAATCCGCTTTTGAGCGGGTTCTAAGCTATCCCAATCTTGACTAGAGTGCAATGCTTTGAAAGCGTTGTAAATTGGCTGACTTTGACTAAGCTTATTAAAAAACTGGATAACTTGCGGCTGCATACTTTCGTAAGCTTCCCGCAGTTCAGGGCTATTTTTGACACCCATCAGATGTCCTACTATACCCCAACTCCAAGTTAGGCGATCGCTCAATCGGTCTAATGGCTCGACTAAACCGCTCCATGTAGGTTGTACTTTAGCTTCCAACTCCGTCAGTTCTTGGTCTACTTGCGCCAATAACTGCGTCATTGCTGGCACAATCTGCTCTGGCTTAATTTGGGCAAAAGGTGGCAATCCTTTACCGATTAGCAACGGATTTTCAATCGCTGTAGTGGTTGTACTCATAAGCTAAAAAACATTTATCCTTTTTTCTATTGTCGCGTTTCTGGCAAAATACCTGTTTAGTAATTACCGTCAATATACCTAGCAGCATTACAGCTTCTACGTTATACTAAAGCGTAGTCGTTACGAGTTTACTATATTATGGCAGATAACACCACAGAAAATTTAGTAATTATCGGTTCTGGCCCGGCGGGTTATACGGCGGCGATATATGCAGCGAGAGCAAACTTAAAACCAGTGGTATTTGAGGGCTTTCAAGCGGGAGGATTGCCTGGCGGTCAATTGATGACGACAACGGAAGTAGAGAATTTTCCAGGATTTCCTCAAGGGATTACGGGACCTGAGTTGATGGATAGTATGAAGGCGCAAGCCGAACGCTGGGGAGCGGAACTATATACTGAGGATGTGACTTCTGTAGACCTTAGCCAGCGTCCTTTTGTAGTGCGTTCAGAGGAGCGCGAGGTAAGAACCCACAGCATTGTTATTGCGACAGGAGCGACGGCAAAAAGGTTAGGTTTACCAGGCGAACATCAATTTTGGAGTCGGGGTATTTCTGCTTGTGCAATTTGCGATGGTGCTACGCCTATATTTCATCGAGCCGAATTAGCGGTAATTGGTGGTGGCGATTCGGCGGCGGAAGAATCAATTTATCTAACTAAGTACGGCGATACGGTAAATATGCTGGTACGCGGTGACAAAATGCGGGCAAGTAAAGCGATGCAAGACCGCGTGTTGAGTAATCCAAAAATTACTGTCCATTGGAATAGCGAAGTTGTAGATGTGTTTGGTAATGACAACCACATGGAAGGGGTAAAAATTCGCAACCTCAAAACCAACGAGGAAAAGGATTTACACGTTAAAGGATTATTTTATGCCGTCGGTCACAAGCCAAATACCGATTTATTCAAAGGGCAGTTAGAACTAGATGATGTTGGGTATATTGTCACTAAGCCGGGTTCAGTAGAAACTAGCGTTGAAGGTGTATTTGCGGCGGGAGATGTGCAAGACCATGAATTTCGCCAAGCAATTACGGCGGCGGGAACAGGTTGTATGGCGGCAATGTTAGCAGAGCGCTGGCTGTCAGTAAACGATTTATTGCAAGAATTTCACCAAGTTCCAGCAACAGCAAATAATGAATTGGAGCATGAAGCCGAGAAGCCAAGTACAGCAACAGAGGAGTTTGATGTACAGGCGACACGCCATGAAGGAGGCTATGCTTTACGCAAATTATTCCATGATAGCGATCGCTTATTGATAGTTAAATACGTTTCCCCAGGTTGCGGTCCTTGTCATACCTTAAAGCCAATTTTGAATAAAGTAGTAGATGAGTTTGATGGTCGGATTCACTTTGTAGAGATTGACATCGAAAAAGACCGAGATATTGCTGAAAACGCTGGAGTCAATGGTACGCCAACAATTCAATTGTTTAAGAATAAGGAATTGTTGGTGGAATCTAAAGGTATTAAGCCAAAAAGTCAGTATCGCCAGTTAGTAGAAAGTCATTTGTAATAAGCTGTTTAGGAGGCGGATTGAATTCGCCTCCTAAATCCTGTATATTTGCCTCACGCGCCACCCGCGAATCATATTCGCCAATACTCTAATTTATGACTGCCACCAAACGCAATCTACCCAAAATTTTCTCCTCTGCGGCGCGTCCGAGTATTTCCCAGCGATTGATGCTTGTGGGCTTAATTATGAGCCTATTTTTTTTGTTAATAGCTCTATTTGGTTCGGTGTTTCAGGGTTGGGGATGGTTGCAAAACCCCTCCGAGTCGCTAACTAATCCAATTCACGAACCACCATCAATCAGTCATTTTTTTGGCACAAGCCAGCAAGGTTATGATGTGTTCTCGCGGACTTTATTCGGTACTCAAGCTGCCCTGCAAGTCGTGATTTTGGCAACAGTGCTGAGTGTCGTAATTGGCGTTCCCTTGGGACTTGTAAGCGGTTATATAGGCGGGAGACTCGATCGCATATTATTGTTTTTGATGGATACTATATATACGCTGCCAGGGCTATTGCTATCAGTGACTTTGGCTTTTGTTGTCGGTAGGGGGATATTAAATGCCGCGATCGCAATTAGTATTGCTTACATACCCCAATATTATCGAGTTGTTCGCAATCACACCGTCAGCGTCAAAACTGAGCTTTTTATTGAAGCCGCGCAATCGATGGGCGCTTCTACTTGGCGGGTATTGTCACGCTACTTGTTTTTGAATGTAATTGCCAGCGTTCCGGTATTATTTACCCTGAATGCGGCGGATGCGATTTTAACTTTGGGTGGCTTGGGCTTTTTGGGGTTAGGATTGCCCGAACAAGTACCAGAATGGGGTCACGATTTGCGCCAAGCACTGGAAGCTTTGCCTACAGGCATTTGGTGGACGGCGCTGTTTCCGGGACTTGCAATGACTTTAATGGTTGTGGGTTTGTCTTTGGTGGGAGAGGGTTTAAATGATTTTATTAATCCCCGATTACGCAAAGAAAATAGTAAGCTTGTACCTTGAATAATGCGATCGCAATATGGGTAATGTTGATGTGGCTCAAGTAATTGGCATTGACTTGGGTGGTACGGCAATCAAATTAGGGCGATTTACCGCCGATGGTAATTGCTTGCAGTCGTTAAGCGTACCGACTCCTGGGCCTGCTACACCAAGCGCCGTTGTAGAGGCTATAGCAAAGGCGATTCCACTTATTGACCCCCAAGGACTTGGTAAAGCAATTGGTATTGGTACTCCAGGTCCGGTTGATGCTACGGGGAGAATCGCGGTAGTTGCGATTAATCTAGCTAATTGGCACGATGTACCTTTAGCCGACTTGTTAGAAGCTAAATTAAACCTGCCGACATTTTTAGCTAACGATGCCAATTGTGCGGGTTTGGGCGAATATTGGCTAGGCGCAGGCAAGAAGTTTCAAAATCTGATTCTCATCACTCTCGGTACAGGAGTAGGTGGGGCGATTATTCTTGACGGTAAATTGTTTACAGGGCATCGCGGCGCGGCGGGAGAATTAGGACTAATTACTTTAAACCCCGATGGTCCCAAGTGTAATAGTGGCAATCAAGGCTCCTTAGAGCAATACACATCGGTGTCAGCTATTCGCCGCCGTACAGGTTTAGAACCTTCCCAATTAGGATTTTTGGCTAGTTCTGGCGACCCGAAAGCACTAACTTTTTGGCAAGAATACGGTAAGGATTTGGGTGCGGGGCTTGCAAGTTTAATCTATATTTTGACACCAGAAGCGATCGCAATTGGTGGTGGAGTATGCGCTAGTTTTGAATTTTTCTTACCTTCTATGCAAGCAGAAATCGAACGCCGCGTGTTGCCTAGTTCTCGCACGGGTTTGCAGATACTACGGGCGCAATTAGGCAATCAAGCCGGAATGGTAGGCGCGGCTAAATTAGCTTGGTCTTTAGTTGATAGAGACGTTTAATACACGTCTCTATCATGCCTTTTGTCACACCTCAACGGGGGTGGGAACTTGTACTGGAGGTACTAGCCGCGCCGTTGCTGCTTCAATAAAACCACTAAATAAAGGATGAGGCGCGCTAGGTCTTGATTTAAACTCTGGGTGGAATTGACTAGCAATAAAGAATGGATGGTTAGGCAACTCAATAATTTCTACCAAACGTCCATCAGGAGAAGTTCCACTAATAACATAACCTGATTCTACAAGCAAGTTGCGGTAAGCATTGTTAAACTCGTAGCGGTGGCGATGCCGTTCGTAAATTACTTCTTTTTGGTAGAGTTTATGAGCAAGAGTATTTGGCTCGATGCGGCAAGGATACAGACCTAAACGCATTGTACCGCCCAGATCTACTACATCTTGCTGTTCGGGCAATAAATTAATTACTGGATGAGCGCCCGTCGGCTCAAATTCGGCACTATTCGCGTCTTTTAGTCCCGCAATATTTCGCGCCCATTCAACTACCGCACATTGCATACCCAAACACAAACCCAAAAAAGGAATTTGCAGTTCTCGCGCGTACTTTACCGCCGCAATTTTGCCATCTACACCCCGAATCCCAAAGCCTCCCGGTACTATTAACCCGTTGATACCTTCTAGATACTTCTGCGCGCCATCGGTTTCCAAGTCTTCGGAATTTATCCAGCGTAAGTGCAAGTCTCCTCCTGTCGCCAGCGCTGCATGGCGCAAAGCTTCGGTAACGGACAAATAGGCATCGTTTAGCTGCACGTATTTACCAACAATGCCGATTTCTATTTTGTGGGTTGGGCGATAGAGGTGGTCAACTATATTTTGCCACTGAGTCAAATTGGGTTGGCGGCGTTCGAGGTGGAGTAATTCGATTGCTTGCTCTGCTAGTCCTTCCCGTTCTAGCATTAGCGGTACTTCATAGATACTGCTGGCATCTTGAGCCGTAATTACGCATTCTACAGGTACGTCGCAAAATTCCGACATTTTTAACTTTAAACCCACAGGTAGCGGGCGATCGCATCTACAAACTAAAATATCTGGTTGAATACCAATCGAGCGCAATTCTTTGACGGAATGCTGGGTTGGCTTAGTTTTCATTTCTCCCGCCGAAGGAATCCAAGGTACGAGGGTAACGTGCATATACAGCACGTTTTGTCGCCCTACATCTTTACGAAACTGACGGATTGCTTCTAAAAATGGTAACGATTCAATATCGCCTACTGTGCCGCCAATTTCTGTAATTACTACGTCAGGATTGGTATTGTGGGCAACTCTTTGAATTCGATCTTTTATTTCTGTCGTAATATGGGGAATTACTTGGACTGTACCCCCCATATACTCGCCGCGTCGCTCTTTATTTAACACCGCTTGGTAAATAGAACCTGTAGTCACGCTGTTGAGGCGCGACATCGGGGTATCGGTAAATCGTTCGTAATGTCCTAA
The DNA here is from genome assembly GCF_057473825.1 of Aliterella sp. E5.1. Lineage (NCBI taxonomy): Bacteria > Bacillati > Cyanobacteriota > Cyanophyceae > Chroococcidiopsidales > Aliterellaceae > Aliterella > Aliterella sp. E5.1. Next base: position 66,881 of record NZ_JBYCCV010000011.1, on the reverse strand, counting down.
GTCTAAATCTGTCTCCGCGCCATCATCGGTTACAAATACTTCCCCATGCTGAAAGGGACTCATAGTCCCAGGATCGACATTAATATAAGGATCGAGTTTGAGGATAGATACCGAATAATCTCGCGACTTTAATAATCTACCCAAACTCGCTGCTACAATACCTTTACCAATACTGGAGACTACACCACCAGTGACAAACACAAATTTAGTCATATAATTTTAGCCGTAAAAACAATTTATAGAAATCCACCCCGTTAATTGTGCCACAATACTCGCTGTTAGCTTTTGACGGAAAGTGCGATCGCAGAACATCGCATCAATGGCGATATTATAAATATCTTCTATTACTATTTTGGCGTGAGAAAACTTTTACTCTTCGGCAGTTTAGGGACGGTATTAATTACATCCCCGGCGGTAGCACAAGCTTTGACGGTGGTTTATCCTCCCGCCGAGCATCAAACTACAGCTAACCAAATATTTTTGATTGGTACAGCGCCTCAAGGCGAAGTATTTGTAAACGGTAAACCTATCAAACGCAGTCCGGCGGGACATTTTGCTCCTAGTCTCCCATTAAAAGTGGGAGATAATTTGTTTACTTTGCGCTACCAAAATCAACAGGTAGAAATTAAAGTTAAACGCTTGTCCACAATTCCAGCACCGCCGAAAGGATTAGCCTTTGCTCCCAATTCGCTGACTCCATCAGTAGATATAGCCAAGCTTCCAGGAGAAATTATTTGTTTTGGAGCAACGGCTCCTACCAATGCAACAATTGCAGTTAAATTAGCCAATCAAACTATTGCTTTACTTCCCCAGTTGCAAAACATCCAACTACCGCCCAATTCTGCGGCGCTGACACAACAAAATCGACCTATTATGGAGTCGGTAGCAGGCAAGTATGCAGGTTGTACTACAGTGCAGCCTGCTAGTTTAGGCGTACCAGAATTTCAGCTAACAATTGATGGTAAAACAACCAAGCAGCTAGGTACAGGTAAAATAACCATCCTTTCACCCTCACAGCTTGAAGTTGCCGAAGTTACAGCCGAATCCGGCGTAGCGCGAACAGGTGCAAGTACCGATAATTCTCGGCTTACCCCTTTACCCAAAGGTACGCAGGCGACAATTACCGCCAAAGAAGGAGAATGGTTGCGTTTAGATTATGGTGGTTGGATTAATAGCAAAGAAACGCGCATTTTAAAAGGTATAACGCCGCCTAATTCAATTATTCGCAGCGTCCGCGCTCGGCAAGTAGCGGGAGCAACTGAAGTAGTATTTCCCTTGCAAGTACCCGTACCTGTAAGCGTCCAACAGGGCGACAAATCTTTTACCCTAACGCTCTACAATACTACCGCCGAAACTGACATTATCCGCCTAGATGATGACCCGCTAATTTCTCGCCTAGATTGGCAACAGGTGGCTCCGCACCAAGTGCAATATACCTTTAACCTCAAATCTGCCCAGCAGTGGGGATACAAGCTTAGATACGACGGTACAAGCTTAGTTTTAACTTTGCGCCACCCACCCAAAGGAGAAGGGGGACGAAATACTCCGCTTAAAGGGATTAAAATTTTGCTCGATCCCGGTCATGGTGGCAAAGAATTAGGTTCAAGAGGTCCCACAGGTTATCCCGAAAAAGATATTAATTTACTTATATCTAAGCTAGTTCGAGAACAGTTAGTAGCAAAGGGTGCAACGGTTTATATGACGCGGGAAGATGATATAGATGTGGGTTTAGGAGATCGCGCAAGTATGATTGATAAATTAGACCCAGCGATCGCACTTTCTATCCATTACAACGCTTTACCTGATGGCGGCGATGCTATCAACACTAAAGGAGTAGCGGCTTTTTGGTACAACACCCAAGCGCACAGTCTAGCTTTATTTATGCACAATTATTTAGTTAAAAAGCTGGCTCGTCCTTCCTATGGCGTGTATTGGAATAACTTGGCTTTAACTCGCCCCACTACTGCGCCCGCCGTATTATTAGAACTAGGTTTTATGATTAATCCCACCGAGTTTGAGTGGATTACTAGCCCCCAAGAACAACAAAAATTAGCAAAGGCAATTTCCGATGGTGTAACTGAGTGGTTTAGCACCGCCCAGTAACAATAAAAGCTTTGTTTGCAGCCTTGCAAACAAAAGCCCTAACTAAGCTCCTTTTCTCCAAGGACCCCAAATTGCAAAAGTAATTCCAGGACTTTGAATATTGAGGAACATAGTTTGACCATCGGGCGAAAAGCAGACACCAGCAAACTCAGAACTGTTCAAGGCATTGCGAGCAAACTGGTAGAGTTGTCCTCTGGAATTAACGCCAACAACATAATCTGTGCCATCCCCATCCTCGCAGAGGAACAAATCGCCGAAAGGAGACAAAATGACGTTATCCGGGTTTTCGAGTACCGTTTCATCGTTTGGCTCAACAAATAGCTCGATAGTACCGCCATCTTGGGGATATCTACTAGGAATGTAGCGCCAAACCTGACCCTTCCCAGCAGCACCGCCGCTAGTGCAGGCAAAGTACACCTCGCCATTGCCATAGGTTATACCTTCTCCACGAGAAAACTGAGCGGCTCCTTTAGCAAATCCTTCAACCCTTACAGTATCAAGTACAGGATTTACATCTTCAATGCGAACCCACTCAACCGCCATTGGTTGACCTATAGTGAAACCTGTTGTAGTAATGGCTTGAGGTTTATCTTTAATTTTTAAAGCTTCTAAAACTCCTCCTGCTTGCAAGACTCCTGGTTGGTTTGGGATAAAGCGATAGAACAGGCTATCACCTCTATCCTCGGTCTCATAAACAATTCCAGTTCTAGGATCTACAGCGATCGCTTCGTGGTTAAAACGACCCATGCCTACGAGTGGTATAGGGTCTACAGGTTCAGTGGCGCTGGATGGAACCTCAAAATTATAGCCGTGATACTTAGAAACATTGTTTGTACCGTCTGGTGTATTAGTTGCCGGAGTGGAAGTATTTTCTTCACAACTAATCCAGGAACCCCAAGGAGTTGCGCCGCCAGCACAATTACGATAAGTACCTGCAAGAGATACATAGTCTTTGATTAGCCCCCGATTTGGTGCCACAATCAAAGTAGTCGTACCACCGCGATTAAGTGGGTCGTACTTTTTAAGTTCTGGAGCTTCAACTTTTGTGCTGGAGCTTGGACTAAGTTCGTGATTGCGAACCAAGATAGTAGTTTTTCTAGGTCCACGAAAGGCAGCCATACCATCATGACCACCTGGAACAGGATTTTTGTCACTCATTATCTCACCAGTTCTAGAAAAGGTTCGATATTGGAATCCTCTAGGTAAATCTAATAAACCATTAGGATCGGCTTGAAGCGGACCATAGCCTTGTCCAACTATTGATCTACCTCTAGCTTCTCTAGCATAGAGAGCTTTTAAGGGGTCAGCAAGAACAGCACAAGAAGCTCCTACACCTGCTAGGGCAAAGAATTTACGACGCGATACAGTCATATTATTTTGAGACTTTTTCTATACACGTCAAAACTTTAGTAGATCTTTATCATGCTTAGGCAAAGGTAAGATTAATCTATGATTAATTAGTAAAATTATGTAGATGCGACTTTAAGTTTTGCAGCCAAGCAAAGTGTTTTAGCAATATGTGCGATCGCTAAAAATAGGTTAGGCTCAATCTCATTAATTAGAAAGTTGGGCTGCTATTTGCCTAACTTGTTCAACAGACAAGTTTAATGCTTCTGCTATTTGTTCAACGCTTAAGCCAAAGTTTAATAGGTTAGTAACAGGTTTTCGTATAGCTTCTTGTTTACCTTCCCGTATACCTTCCTGTCTAGCTGCTTCGATAACCTCTTGAAAATACCGAGTTTTTCTTAATTCATCATCTAGCGCAAACATAAATGCATCTAGTCCAGACATAGCTTCTAATTTCTCATTCATTAGGCGATCGCGCAGCTATTTGCCTAACTTGTTCAACAGATAAATTCAAGACTTGCGCTACTTGTTCAACGCTCAAGCCAATCTTTAACAGATTAGGGATAGCTTCTTGTTTACCTTGCTGTATACCTTCCTGTACGCCTTCTTGTTTGCCTTCTTGTCTAGCTTCTTGGGTAACTTCCTGAAAATACCGAGTTTTCTTTAGTTCATCTAGTCCAAACATAGCTTCTAGTTCCTTGGGTGTTAGTTCTGGTAATTTGTACAAGATTATTGTCTCAATTAATCCCATAACCTGCTGTTTCAAGGATTGGTCAACAAGTTCTTCGTTAGCTCTATTGAGTAGCTCTCTAGCTAAATTAGTGGCTTTCTTCTTCGTTTCTACTACTAATTTAACTATACCAATCCCGATTGATTGCCCGGAAACTTCACCTAACTCATCTAAATAAATTCGCCTTACTCTTTGGCTAGTAAGCAATTCAACAAATTGCGGGAGGTTGCCTGGATCTAAGCTTCTTTGCTTAAATACTACTACTGCCTTCCAGTCATTAGCGCGATCGCACCTTGAAAGAAAGATATAAGAAAATTTCCCCAAACAAGCGATGATAAAATTTTTTATCTGCTTGAAACTGGACTTCTACAAAGTAAATCGGTTCATCTGTAGAATCTTCCCTGGGTAAAAATAAGCCATCAATTCGGAAAGCTAGTTGCTTGATTTCTGTGGATGTAAATTGATAACCACTATTAACTAAATTTGGTTGCTCAATAAGTTCAAAGAATGCGGTGGGAAATATTTGGAATAGTTGATAGAAAATTGTGTCAGTTTTCACGCTTGGCGCTCGTAATAATCTTGCCAAGGATTCGCACCCTTGGCATTAATCGATTATTGCTTATTCTTGGGGTATTTCTGCCAATACTCTTTCTTTATCTAGGCGGCGCTTTCTGGCATAAAGCTGGATAGTTGCAGCCATGACAATAACCATTGCAAAAATTACCCAAGCAGTAAGATCGGTAGGTAAATTGTCTTTGAAAATAGCCAACATCACGATCGCAACTAGCAATATAGTAGGCGCTTCATTGAATGCCCGCAATTGTTGACCGCTCCAAGTGCATTCATTTTTTTCTAGTTGCTTCATCAGCCGTTTGCAGTAGTGATGATAGCCAAGCAAAAGCACCACAAACGCCAGCTTGATATGCAGCCAGCCTTGCTTGAGAACATCTGGTTCAGTAGTGACAAGTCCAATCGCCATCGCAATTGTAACTAGCATTCCTGGGGTAGTAATGATGCTATATAGCCTTTTCTCCATCAATTGATATTGATTTTTGAGAATTGTTTTGGCAGGTTCGGGTTCGGCGTTAGCTTCGACGTGATAGATAAAAAGACGTACTAAGTAGAATAATCCGGCAAACCAAACAACGAAACCGACGATATGAAATGCTTTAAACCAGTAGTAAGCCATAAAATGTTTTAATTTATCGATATTACAAAGCGTCAAGACGCAAATATATTTTTACCGAGTACAGCGTCTTGACGCGACATTACGAGGCAAAATCCTCATCAAACTTTACCCAGGCTGCCATGTACCGTGAAAACTTGGCGGAATTACACTAGGTAAGCTTAGTTTGCAAATAGGCTCTCTATCCAAACCTCCGCTATCTAATACTAAAACTTCACTTGTATCTGTATTTCCATCGTAGACAACGGTGATTATCCAACCAGTATCGGGGTTTTCAGGATTTGGCGCAAATATTGGTTCGCTGGGATAGCGATTCTCTCCCATATCAGCAATGGTAAGAATATCGGTTTTATTATTAAAGCGAGCGATCGCACCAAATATTTCTTGGCTTGGATCTATTCCTTGACGATGCACTGATAAATAGGTAGAGCTTTCACTTTGCCCTACTTGCTGCGGCGGTACTGTAGGAAACTCGCAATGAATATCTAAAATTTGGTTGTTGGCTGTTACACCAGTATTGGGATTAAGATGTACTTGCCATAACGTACTTTTAGCGGAGCGATGAGTTTCTCCCGTTGCTACTTCTTTGAGATACTGATTTGTTGCAAAATCCTCGTAACGCACCATCCCCGCAACTATTGCGCCGCTAGAGTCCACGTAGCCATTGCTAAAGTGCCATTGATACCATGGCTCGGTTTCACCTCGATTAACTAGAGATAAGCTATCGCGGTCAAAAATTAGCCATTGCGTGCCTAGTTTTGGCTGCCATTGCAAAGCTTCGCTATAACTGCTCAATCCTAATAACAGTGGTAATGGGTTTGCGCGTACTGGCGGCACAAAAAATACTAAGTATTGCCCTGCTAAAACAAAATCATGAATTAAAGGTACGCCATCAAGCTTCGTTGCAGATTTTTTAAGGATCTTACCCGTGCGATCGCTTTTATAAATATTTAAGGTGGCATCAATACCCGGACTCACACCAAAGTTAAATATTTCCCCAGTTTGGCGATCGCATTTGGGATGAGCAGAGTAAGGCAAATTGTCTTCAAGTCCAGCTAAACTATCTATGCCAATAGTAGCTAAAGTCTGCAAATCTAAGGCATGAGGTTTACCACCCTCCCACAGCGCCAAAAGTTTATCAGGTAACGCTAAAACTGAAGTATTAGCAGCATTTTTGATTGGTTTTAACCATTGATTCCAGATTGCACCAGGCGCAGTCATGCCATAGTTGCCGTAAAGCAATTTACCCGCCGCCGCTTCTTCCTCGTATCCCGCCGTTTGCACGTAACGATAAGTCCCAGTGACTCCCTCATCTGTGAAATTCACCCCTAGAATTGCGCCATCACCATCAAACCAGTGACCCACCCGGATACCGCCACGCTCTAGCCTTGCAGGTCCATTGCGGTACAGTTTGCCCCGTAAGTTATGCGGGATGCTGCCGGAAATAATCGATAACTTCGTTGCCGCAAATTCTGTAGCTGGCTTAGAAATCGCTTTTGCCCAGTTTTTTTTAGTTGACAATGTATCTATTGTGTGCATTACTAATTTATTAATTGCCTAAAGTACTACTCTAGTGCGATCGCGATGAAGACGGCAAAGTTGATTTTGGTTTATACAATGGGTATGTAAATACAATTAAAAGGTAATAGACTACCGCCTAAACCGTATTATTGCCCTTCCTCAAAATGCAACAACTACTTTCTAAAAGTAAAAATAAAGTAATAGTTTTGTCTGCCATTAGTTTAGCGATCGCCTTAGCTATCAGTGGAGGTATTTTTAGGATTTGGCAATTAAATAAACCTTGTCCTAATAGCAATGAGAAAAGAGTTTGGAATGCTTGCTACAAAAACTTAGCAGCTGCACCCTTAGTTATTGGCATAGCCACCCCACCAAAGACTGAAGACTATAGCGCTCTAGCAACTTATTTACAGAAAAAACTTAATCTTAAAGTTGAAGTTGATAGAGATACACCTTACGGGCAAAATTCTCAACGTATTGCAAAAAAAGATTGGGACATTGCCTTTACGCGATCGCCAATATTTTCGATTGTGGCAGAAGACAATAATTACTTTGGTATGGCAACGATGTTTCCTGGTAGACCTTCTTATTATCGAGGAGCTTTGTATGTCCGCGCCGACAGTGAAATTCAATCTATTGCTGATATAAATTCGACTACTACTATTGCTTTAGGAAGTCCTGAATCTGCCCCAACATTTCATTTGCCAATCTATACTTTGTATGGCAAATCTCTCCGCATCGGGATAGGATATAGCCCCAACGAAACTAAAGAATTAGTTAAATCAGGAGAAGTAGATATTGCATCTAGCAGGTATGATGCGGTTAAAGATGATTCCCAATTAAGAATAATTCATATTAGTAAAGCAATTCCTGGTGCAGGGGTGTATTTGTCTCCTAAGTTATCTAGTGATGATAGAAAGCGCATTAGTTCAGCTTTACTAAATGCACCAGCAGAAGTCCGCTCTAAAGCTAATTATGGAGCGGGGAAAATTCCTGATTATGATGAATTAAGAAAAATTTTATTTAGAACAGAATCAATATTAAGCTGTCCTGGATTTAAGTTAAATTCGCTCAGTTTGAAAAAGACAGTAAATGTATTTTGTCAAGAGCAAAAGCAGCAACAAAACATTATTCAAGGACAAGTTACAGAGTACACAGTTTCAACCTCAGAAAACATAGAGTTTAAAGTAGTAACATCAACAAATGCAGTGTATAGAGTAACCGTGTCACGACAAATTCTCAATCAAATCCCTATTAATCCTATAGATGCTGTTGATGAATCTGTCCAAATGAAAAATGTAGCAACAAAAAAATCGGAAGATGGAAGCTGGCAAGTAACAATTACCGAACCCAATCAATTAGCTTTACTTAGTGATTTCAGTTTAGATTAGAGCTTTATAACAGTAATCTGGGCGAGAGAAAGAACATACTAACGCTAAACTTAAATATTACCGTTTTCCCAGCACCGATACATTCGCCAAAACTTCATACTGTTGCCGCTTAAATAATTTGTCTTTAGCTATCCAATTTCATTGTTTACAGATTCAACTTGGAATTGAGGCTTCAGTAATTGCGATCGCCGTTTTGCGGGTACGCTGCTAAAGAGATGGTTAAAGTTTGCAAAAATCAAGATAATTCTGTTTTAGAATTTTTACACCAATTACTCACCCAAACGTACCCAAAAAGCACTAATAATAGTATGGAGTTGCTATAACTCAACTTTTTCGACGAGCGCTGGAAACCCTTGAAATGACTAAGATCCTTATTTTTAATTAATGCCAGGACGCAGATTTGAACTGCGGACACGAGGATTTTCAGTCCGAGGGCAAACATTGCAAATACTCCGTTACAAGTCTTTTTATTTATATTTACACCATCTTTACACCAGTTATTCTCTAACCGAGCTTTGTGTAATCTCATAGAATTACTTTCGTAAAAAATTGTCCTTATAAACAAATGATTGCATTGCACTAGAGAATGGTTTAAATGCTAAAGATATACCTCGGTTAGTAGGTAATTCTCTAGAGGTTATCTATTGCCAATACATAGATAATAAATGGGAATTGTTTGTACCTGAGTTCTAGAGATTTGAATTAACACTTAAGCATAGGCTTGAATATATTCGGTTATTAACTTGCAACTTCAAAATACATACATAAGTAAAATTAATAGTAAATATTTGGGGGAAAACGGCTAAATTTGTTTATAAAGGAATATGGAAGGAGTATGAAATGAAAGCATTGAATACATTGATTTTTTATAAAAAAGATACTTAAAAATTAATTAAAAATTAATTAAAAAATACTAATAATATACATATTTTATTAGTATCTAGTATTTGCTTAGTAAATAATTTTTGATAGGGAATTTGTATGGAAAATCATGCTGTTAGCCATCGGCAACTCATAAGAAATCTAATACGATGGATTAGAGAAGAATTTTACTAATATCAAACTAAATGTTGGTTAAAAGGACGGAGGAATTATCACTTAGCGCTGTAATCGCATCCAGCCCAAATGAGGGCGATCGCCCTTATCCTGTGCATGAACTATTGATGGAGGAATTTAACCAGAAAGCGTTTCTGTTCCAATATGTCTACCACCACCTAACTCAAAAGCCAGAAGCACCCAGGACAGCTTAATTCCAAGGGTGCTTCTGTTTTAAATCAGAGCTTCAATCTCTAAAAGTGTTGATTAGCCTGTTGGCGCAGGCTCTAAACGCCGGGATTGAGCTTATATATTCACTACAAAAGTTCCATATGAATACATATGAAAAATTTTCATGAATACATTTAACAATTTACCAGCCGAATCGATCTCTTACCAGCATCAGTTTCAATTTGTTAGTAAGCGTGAAATCTCGAAGTTAACTGGTTTATCTGGAGACACGCTCAAAAAGTACCGACTTAAAGGGCTGCTGAGTGAAAACATTCACTGGATTAGGATAAATGCCAAAGTGGTTCGTTACAACGTTCCACTTGTCAAGGATTGGCTGCAAAACATTAACGATCCGCAGACTCATCAAAAGGCGATCGAGGTTTACCTAGCTACACTGCTATCTAGCCAAGAAAAGGGCAAGAAGCGGCGCGGCTGTTCTCCCATAGTCAAAAGCTAGTGAGGTATGGCTCATGGAAAAAATATTTAATCCTAAGCCTTATCTCACTGAGTCCCACAAAGCAGACTTAAAATCCTCTGGACTTAACCCAGAGCAATTTGCTGTTAAGGGTCATTTTTCAGCAGATAAGGCTACGGCGAACGATCTAGTAGGAGTTAATCTACCAGGTTTGATCTTTCGGTATTGCGATCTTGATGACAAACCTTTTCTAAGGACAGATGGCAAACCTTTTTATAGGCTTAAACCTGACTGGGGCAGTCTAAAAACTGAAGACAGCCCGAAATACCTTAGTCCTCGCAATCAAGGTTGTCGCCCTTACTTCTCGCGTTTGTACTCCAATTGGCGACAGGCAGCAAAGTCTACCAAGATCGATTTATGGGATGGAGAAGGAGAGAAAAAAGGAGACTGTGGCTGTGCTAATGGATTGGCAACGATCGCTTTTAGTGGTGTAGATGGCTGGGTTGATAGTTGCCCGCGTGTCGGTGAAGCGAATTTGGAACAATCGCGGGTGTTGCCTGAATTATCCGCAATTGAATGGAAAAATCGTAAGGTTTACCAGTGCTTTGATTCTGACATTGTAGATAAGATTCCTGTACAGTTAGCTCTGGCTAGACGAGCTTATGAGTTGACGAAACTTGGGGCTTATCCTTATCTTGTGCTGCTACCTAATGAAATTGACGGCTCTAAAAATGGACTCGATGATTTTGTTGTGAGGCATGGAATCGAGGCATTAAGGGTTTTAGGAAAAAAAGCACAGCGTACAGAATTTCGGGTAGAGGAGGATAAGCGAAATAATAAGAAAACAGTATTCCTAAAGCTGGATGAGCCGGAGAGTCATTATAAAGCTCTAATGGCTTGGGCGGTGCTTAAAGAAGCTTGGGCTTATCGACCAGGAATAGGTTGGTACGAATGGCAAAAAACCCATTGGAAGCTAAAAACTGTAGATGAGTTTGAGCAAATTCTGACTTGTTTTATGGATGCTCAGGGATGGAAAAATCGTGGCTCTGGGTTGATATCTTCTGTAGTTAGAGAATTGCGATCGCGTCTATTGGTTCGAGAAGAGGCGTGGAGTCCAGATAATAAGCTGGCTTTCTTAAATGGTACTTTGCAAGTTGATACAGAGGAATTCCAACCGAAGCACGATCCATTCGATCGGATTACTAAGCTTCGCCCTTACAAGTTTGTCTTATTAAAGAATGTTTCTGACTGGCGAGAAATCTGTCCTAACTGGATGAGGTATCTAAACGAGGCAACAGGAGGCGATCGCCAGATCCAAGATTTGCTGCAAGCCTGGTTTAAGTACGCAACCCTACCACGACCCAAGGATCGGAAAGTAGAAATTGAGAAATCTCTGGATCTCTTTGGTTCCAAAGGAACTGGCAAGGGTACTTCTTTGGAAACCTTGATTCAGCTAGTTGGTGAAGAAAATATTGGCTCTGCCAGCCCAGACATCTTTAAAAGTGCAGTGGGTTTGGGGCAGTTGATTGATAAAGACTTGGCAATTGATACGGATTGTTCTGGATTCCTAGAAAATGTCGGGGCATACAACAAAGTAGTGTCTAACGAGCCTGTAGAGGTCAAAAAGCTTTACAAGGATTCCTATGTTACTCGTTTGGGTGTAGTAGTTGTTAGAGCATATAACGTTTTTGTTCCAGTTCCAGATGGCTCTGAAGGGCTAGATCGGCGCTTAACGGTTGTGCCATTTCAAAATACCCCGCGATCGGTTGATGTCAATTTAGGAGAGAAACTGAGAGCAGAGTTATCAATGATTTTTGCTTGGGCGTGGCAAGTTCCCATTCCAGAGATGAAAAGGCGAATTTTATCAGCAGGCAAAATTGAGGCGGTAGCAAAAGCTAGCATCGATCGGTTTGAAGCTAACAATGCTGAGTACAGGTTTTTGTCAGAGGTCTTTCCAGATGGCAGAGATATTGTTAAGGCTGGCGATCTCTACCAGAGTTACCAGCAGTGGTGTAAAGAGAATGGGCATCAACCTAAAAGCCAGGTGAAGTTTAGACCTGCAATTGAGACGCTTGGCTGCAAAAGGTCTACTGGAAAGATCAACGGGTGTTACTTCTACACTATTCCTAAGATGGCGGAACTTGATGTTGCAGTTCATCTAGGGATAGTTGGTAGACAGTTAGAAGATAGTTACCGAGACAGTTTGAATGTAGACCCAGACAGGGATAGGGATAGTTGTAGACAGTTTGAGCCTAAGAATTTAAAAGTAGATGAAACACGGGAAGACGATTGCCCTTATGTAGTAGAGAAAGATTTACCTTCTCAACCGTCTACAACTGTCCCTAAGCCAGCAGTACCTACAGATACAACTGTCCCAGACCAATCATCATCTTGTCCCTCAACCGTCTCAATACCCGAAACTATTGAAGTTGGCGCTACAGTTCATAAGCGTCATAAGCATGGATGGACAGGAGTTGTACAAGCAATTAATGGCGACTTGGCAGAGGTACTATGGCATTTGGAGAGATACCCCTCTACTATTGCGCTATGCGATCTGCGGTTAAAAAGCAATGGAGGTAAATCTTAGAATACTGCTAATTTAAGTTAAAATTTCGCGATCGCCTTTTGGCTGCTAGAAATGAACTGAATTTGATACAAACTGAGGATAAAAAATGGTATGTAGTCCTGAAATTAGTAAGATGAATGGTGCTAAATCACAAGGCGCAGTCACCCAACGGGGAAAAGCAACTTCTTGTCGTAATGCTACTAAACATGGACTGTTAGCTCAAAAGCCTCCTCTACTAATTACTGAAGATTTAACTACTTTTGAGCAATTAGTTCAGGGTTTGATTGACTACTATCAGCCAGAAAGCCCGGTTGAGCATTTCTTAGTTCAGCAGGTAGCAATGGGAATGCTCAAGCAGTATCGATTGTGGAATGTGGAAACTGCGATTGCCAACATTGAAATTTTACGAGCGCAGAACTCGACTAAATTTCCTGATGTCGTAACTCCTCCTAAGTTGAAACTGGACGTTATTAATGACTATCAGGCGCAGCGCACTTCCCTAAAAGATTTATTGCAAGAGGAAAAGGAAATTTTAGAGAGACTAATTTTCGATCTTGACTATGACTTATCCAATTCACAGGAATGGAATAAGACAGAAACTTTAGAAGCCTTTAGAGATTCTCTAGGGCAGAATTACTATCACGAAAATAGAACATTTGAGGTTTATAAGTATCAGGATGAACTGAATGAATGGCTGTGCGAAATCTGCGCTCAACCCAGGAAAAAGAATAAAGCTGATGTATCAGAAGTGAAGTCTTGTATAGAAAAGCTGCGAAAGTTGGCAGGGCAACGCTTGGTAGAAATCGAGCAACCACTAACTGAAATAGCAGCATCTGAAAGAGCGATCGCTCTATCTGAAACAAACAGTAAACAATTGCAGCCGTCAGAGCTATTTAATAAGTATCAAAGCAACATCAGCCGCGAACTATACAAGGCGATAGATCGACTTGAGGCAATCGTCACGCAACGAAATCAAAAGGTTTCTATGGGTTCGTTTAGTCAAAGCAATGAAGAATAGACCTCTTGCATGAATCAAGAAAACAGAGCAAGTTCATAGTTTATAAGGCCAGCAATCAAATTGCATCGCAAGCCAAAACGTTTTCTCCGATTACGATACTGTTCTTTGAGAATGCGAAAAATCTTCAATCGGCGGTTAATGTGTTCGCCAACAACACGTAGTTGAGCTAAATTGCGATTGTGCTGGCGTTCAGGAGTAGATATCCCTCTTTTGTCAGACTCCGAAAACTTTAGTCATTTCTAAATCCTATAAGCCATCTAGAGAAAGCAATAGCTCGATTTTTTAGTAATAACAATTAGCTCGCTCAAGAAATGGCTGTAATTCTCTCATAGCAAGACTTACTTCGGAGTCTGACAAAAGAGGGATATAGCGGTTCGCACTTGAGTGCAGTACACCTTAAGCATGACCTCACAGTAATTAAATCCTAAAGCTGTACTTTATCGGAATGAGAACTGCTGTAAATCAGCACGACGAGGTTTTTTAGTGGGAATGCAGTTAGGAGTATGGAGTTTAGCAATTCCTTGGTAGCCTTTATCGGCTAAACACAACTGTGAAGCATGAAATCTTACTTTCGTGATTTTCAGTAAACGGAAGTCATGAATGCGACCAATTCCATAAGCAGTACAGATGATTTTGCCACTAGCTTAGTCAACTACCAATTGCGCTTTCAAGGTGTGACGCTTTTTCTTGCCGCTATAGTACCGACGTTGTTTTTTTTTGGACGTTCTATAGGTGTTTCCGTAACATCGACTACTACAACTTTCCCCTCATAGGCAGAAGAATGCAGTTCTCGTTTGCCGGGCAATCGGAATACTCCGGACTTAATCAAAATATTTTCTACTTTCCGTACTATCTGGCATACTGTTGATTCATGGATACCCCAACTGTTACCGATATGGAAGTATGTACGATACTCACGCCAATATTCGAGTGCGACTAACAACTGGTCTTCCACGTTTAACTTTGGCTGACCACCTTTTTTCCCAGTCCGCACCAATTCTGGTTTGAGTACTTCTACCATCCGCCCAAAAGTGGCGATATGCACTCCGCATAACCTTTTGCATTCTGGTGACGGCAGGTCTAGTATCTGTTCGTAGCTCATCGCTCTTTACTTTTTTGACCTAGATTTTTTCATCCTTACGCTATTCGTGCAAGCGGTCTATTGCAGAACTAATTGATGAAGGATTTAATATTAAATTGGTTTTAGCAGATAGTTTATATGGTGAGAGTAGCCAATTCAATCAAAAATTAACTGAATACCAACTAGCTTATGTTGTAGCAATTAGGAGTAATCATGGAGTCTGGTTGCCAGCTAATCAAAGCGTTAGAGCTAATAAGTGGAGTCCTTTCGAGAGAAAGTTTAATAATACAAACTCAGAAATTAGATACATTAGGGAAATAATTTATGGTAAAAAAAGAACCATAACTTACTGGGAAATAACGACCGACCCAGAAACACTACCTGAGAATTCTACAACATTTATCATGACTAACCTTCAAGGGAATTTAAAAAAGACTTTAGGCAACTTATATGGATTAAGAACATGGGTAGAATATGGTTTTCGACAATGTAAACAAGAATTGGGGCGGACAGATTATCGTTTTACTAATTTCAAGCAGATTGAGAAGTGGTGAGCCAGCGCGTTGCGGGGGTTCCCCCCGTTGTAGCGACTGGCGAACCCGAAGGGTGGGAGATTATTTTTTGCGTTTACACAATGATTAGTTTAAATTCTCCAGCTTTTTTTGCTTTAGATCAATCACCTCAAATTGAAACTGAGGGACAAAAAAGTAAGGCTGTAAATTTTTCTAATCATCAACAATGGAATCATGAAAGCGGATGGAAGAATGTTCTAAATAATCTGCGATTAATTGTCCAACCACTCTTACTGTTTTGGCTGATTTGTCCTTGGTTAGATATTTTTCCCAATTCTAATTTATTGCTGGGATTTAATCACCTAATTAGTGCAATGAATCAATTCAAACCCTTTTATTCTTCTGGATGATTTAGTTTATCTACTAATTGCTGATTTCGGAAAGTGACAAAAGAGGGGTAAATAGATGCCAAATGGATTCTATAGAACTTTTTTCTATTTTAGACTCCGCCAACATTATCGGTTACTACTTACATCCCGATCCCAATTACTCTGGTTGACCTTCCTCGTCTTCGGCAATGGTTCGTTTTGTCGCAAAGCCCTTAAGAATGATGTCTCGAATCAGAGACACCTCCTCGTCCAAGCTCTTTGCATGATCTTCATATTTTGCGGCGGCTTTTTGGAGTTTATAACTTCCCATCCGCTCTGCCATTTGACGCGAAAACGTTACCTTTTCTTCCATTGCCCGAACTGCTGACCAAAGAGCGTTTTCTATATTCTGGGTTTGCTCTGACAGAAAGATGTTTGCTGTAAAGGAATGCCCAATATGACAGCGAAACCGCAGAGGCGCTTCAATGCCAATCTGCCAAATACTACCATTGCACTCAGGACAGGTGTAGGTCGTTCGAGTCCCAATCGCTTCGACGTTCTTCAAAAATTCCTGGGTGTTCATTTCCTGTTCAGCAATCTTAGATTCGACTTCTATATCTTCCGTCACTGGATAAGCATCTTCCGAGGCTGCGGGTTCTTGCGATAGGCGCACTAAAAGGTCGGGAATTTCGGCAAGCGATAGGCAGTAATCGACCTTAACAAACTGCAAGGCGCTCTTTGCCATGCTGGGATATTCGGCTTCTTGCGGGTCTTGGACGATCGCCACGCCGCCCCGTTTCTTGACTGCCTGCAACCCGATGGTTCCATCATCGAGATAGCCCGTCAGTACTACACCCATTACCCTCGGACCATAAGCGCGAGCCGCAGAACGAAATAGCGCATCGATCGCGGGTCTAAATCGGTTTTCTTGCGGCCCGCGCACGACCCGTACTGAGCCTTGATTTACAAGCAAATGGTGATCAGGTGGAGCAACATAAATTCGCCCTTTTTGAATCGTCTCGCCATCGACGGCGTGAGCGGCCCGCAGAGAGCCAACATCGGTAAGAATGTTCGGGAGAATGCTGGGCTTATCGGCTGCCAAGTGTTGCACAATGAAGATCACCGCATCTAAGTCAGTGGGGAACGCGCCGATGATTACGTTCAGTGCCTTGAGTCCGCCGGCCGAAGTCCCGATAACGATGATGTCATGTCCCAGCATAATATTGATGATTTAGGATTATTTAAGCATACGCTGGTTGAACAAAGCATGGAAAAAAGTAGCCTATTCCACGTACGGTAATAATAAACTCTGGGTTTTTGGGGTCTTTTTCCAGAGTGGAGCGCAGGCGGGAAATATGAACATCAACAATCCGCGTATTAATTCTCGGCTCTAGATTATAACCCCAAACTTTTTTTATAATCTCATAGCGCTTCTTGAGCCAGGTTCGCAATCGTCCAGCCTAGTTGAACGGGTTCGACGGGTTTTGCCACGTGCCTTTGAAACCCCGACTCGATCGCCCGTTGTCGTTCTGCCTCACTGGCGTAGGCAGTCAGCGCGATCGCGGGAATTTGACCTCCGGCTTCAGCACTGAGCGATCGCACTTGTTGAATCAGGAAGTAGCCATTTTCTTTGGGCATACCGATATCAGAAACTAGGACATCATATCGGGTAGGGGTAATGCTGAGAGCGGCGATCGCGTCTTTAGCCGTTGTCACGGTCTGCACTTGAGCGCCGTAATCTTCTAGTACAAACTTCAATAGTTCAAGCGTATCGATTTCATCATCGACTACTAGAATCTGTAAGCCTGTAAGAGTTGGATTGGTCTGCGAGGCGTTTAAGGACGGTTCTAAAGTCGTTTCCACCGATAAGGTCGAGGTTTGGGGCGGGGAGTGTAAGGGCAACCACATAGTCAGCGTCGCTCCTTGTCCTTTGCCGGGACTTGCCGCTTGCACCGTGCCACCATGCAGTTCGACGAGATGCCGCACGATCGCCAAGCCCAATCCTAGTCCTTGACTAGCTTTGGTGTTGCTAGAATCGCCTTGACGGAACCGCTCGAAAATATGTGGCACCAAGTCGGCTGAAAAGCCTTGCCCGGTGTCGCTGACTTTAATTTGAGCCTGGCTGTCAACAATCAACATCGTGATTTCAACTCGTCCACCCGTAGGCGTAAACTTGATGGCGTTTGATAGCAGATTCCATAGAACTTGCTGCAAGCGCTCAGCATCCCCAATAATGATTATCGAATTTAACGTTGCCACAACCTGAATATTTTTCGCGGCTGCGGATAATTGAATAGTATCGAGGGCAGCTTGTACAACTAAACGTAAGTCGATTGGACGGCTGACAAGCTTTAGCTTGCCGTTCGTAATCCGCGAGACATCCAGAATATCCTCAATTAGTTGATTTTGTGCCTTGGCACTCCGCTCGATCACGGCTAAGGCACGATTTACTGCCGCTTCATCGAGGGTGCGGGTACGCAGCAGTTGCGCCCATCCCAGCATCGTACTCAGGGGGTTACGGAGTTCATGGGAGAGGTTTGAAAGAAACTCATCTTTGGCTCGATTGGCAGCTTCTGCCTGTTGACGGGCAGTTTGCTCCTGCTCTAATAGTCCCGACTTCTCCTTTTCAAACTGCTTGCGCTCGGTAATGTCTTCGATCAACAGCAAAATCATGTCAGTATTGTCTTCGTGTTGCAGCTTGCAAGCATTGAGCAGCATTGTTTTTTGCCCAATCTGCTCGAAATCATGCTCCACCTCAAAATTCTCAACTTGACGAGCATCGCTGAGAATATCTGCCAAAATTGATCGCAGTTGAGGAATATTCCATTGCCCATTGCCTAACTCAAACAGGAAAGCTTGCCTGGTTTCAACCTTAGAAACCTGAAATATCTCGTAGAACGATTTATTAGCGGTATGCACCCGTAAATCGGCATCAAGCACGACAAGCGGGATTTGCACAGTCTCGACGATCATTTCCGCATAGTTGCGGGCCGCCTCTAGAGTGGCAGCATAGCGTTTGAGCGCGTCAATATCTACAAACACCAGCGTCACGCCGTCTATTTGGTTTTCGGTCGTACGATAGGGACGAATGCGGAGGCTGAACCAGTGACCCGCTTGCGTTTGAATCTCTTGTTCTTGCGTGTTGAGCGTCTCCAGAACATCCAAAATCATCGGTTCTAGCAGATGGGAGTCAAAATTGGCGTTGAGGTCGCTGAACGGTCGTCCGATATCGGTGGGAATGAGATTGAAGAGTCGCTGGGCGGTTGGTGTAAAGCGGCGAATATTTAACTCATTAGTCAGCATAACGATGGGGACACTAATGCTGGCAAGAAAATTGTTGAGATCGCTATTATCTCGGTTTTGTTGCAGATTGCGGCTGCGAAGTTCGTCATTGGTGGTTGAGAGTTCTTCATTTGTGGCTTGAAGCTCTTCTTTAGCAGTTTGGAGTTCTTCATTGGTGCTTTGCAACTCCTCGTTGCTCGATATGACTTCTTCGTTTGCCACCTGCAGGTTTTGGTTGAGATGGTTTTGGTCTTGAATCATTGCTTGGAGATGCGCTTGAGTCGAGAGTTCTCTTTGGTTGGCAGCGACCAGCGCCTGACGGAGATTCCCAATCTCACGCTCTAAGTCTACGGATTCTAGGCTTTCTGTCGTCGCCGGGCTGAAGGCAGGGGCTGGCGCTGAAACTGTCTCCAGAAGCACCAAAAAATAGATTGCATTCGTCATCGCTGGACAGAATGGTCTCACTTCCAGATTGAGCAGGAGCAATCGCTCGCCTGCTTCAAGTTGAATTTGTTCTTGTCGCACTGGAACATTTTTTGCTTGTGCCTGATAAATCGCCGTGCGAAGCGCGATCGCTAACCCTTCTCGTGCCATCAGCAGCAAGTTTAAATTCGTAGTTCCAGGGGGCAGTTTCAAGTAGGGATCGAGGTCTCCTCGCATTTGTAAAATGTGCATTTGGTCATCGACCACAACACACACAGGGGCGTAACGGTTTGAGATTAGTTGGTCAACTTCTTGCGCTAAATCGCGGGGAATAACAAGGCTTGTAGGGACTTGCTGCGGACTATTGACACCGGAGACTGACAGAGAACTTGTCGTAAACGAAAATAAGGGACGAGTCAAAGTCAATTTTCTAGCATAGATTTTGCAGGCTTCATCCATGGAGGTAAACAAGTCTGAGGAGGTTTTGATGCTTTCGGAAGTACCCAGCAGTAAAAAGCCAGTTTCGTTGAGACTGTAATGAAACAGAGACATAAGACGTTCCTGCAACGGATCTGATAAATAAATCAGCACGTTGCGGCAGCTAATCAAGTCGAGATTCGAGAACGGCGGGTCGCCGCCCAAATTGTGTCGCGCAAACACACATAGTTCGCGGACGGCACTGCTAATTTGATAGCCACCGCTTGCTAGGGGAACAAAGAAACGACTTTGGCGCTCAAGGGAAACGGTTTCCATCTGGCTTTCTAAGTAGAAGCCTGCCCTGGCTCTGCTGATTGCCCCTTCGCTAATGTCGGTGGCAAAAATCTGAATCGGCGGGACGGTCGCTCGGTCGTCGAAAAATTCTAATAAGCAGATAGCGATCGAGTAGACTTCTTCACCCGTTGAACAGCCAGCAACCCAAATCCGAATTGGCGCATTCCCTGATTTACTTTGGCTAATCGTGGGAAAAACCTGCGCCTTTAGCTGCTCAAAGGCTTTGGGATCACGAAAGAAACTGGTGACGTGGATCAGAATTTCTTCATACAACGCTTGAATTTCCTCTGAATGCTCTTGCAAATATTGAGCGTATTCTTCCACGCTCTCCAGCTTATACAACAGCATCCGTCGCTGTAGGCGACGATTTAACGTCGTCGGTTTGTAGTGGGTAAAGTCAATGCCACTCGTTGTTCGCAAGAGCGCAAAAATGGTAGTCAAAGCATCGCCCGGTTCGGGCGACAACTTTTTGACGCTCGCAAGCGGCTTTGAGTAAAACAAAAAGGGACTGCGACTGAGGTTTGTTAGTTCGGTAGCAATGGCTTGAGGCGGCAAAATAAAATCCACATTTCCAGTAGCAACGGCAGTATTGGGCATACTGTCAAATTTGGCTGTACTTTCGCATTGAGCAAAGGTCACGCCGCCAACCACCTTGATAGCTTTCAACCCTCCTGAGCCGTCGCCATCCGCCCCCGACAGCACGACGGCGATCGCTTTGTTGCCGCGATCGGCGGCTAACGACTCAAAGAAGATATCTCCTGGCAGATATTTACCGTAGATTTTCTGACGGGGAGCTAGATTGAGCAGTCCACCTACTAAAGTCATTTGGGTATCGGGCGGAATGACATAGATCTCGTTTGGCTCGACCATCATTAGGTTTTGTGCCTGACACACAGGCATGGCAGTCACTTTGCCCAAAATATCGGACAGCAGGCTTTTGTAGTCGGGGGATAGATGCTGAATCAGCACAAATGCCATGCCCGTATCCGTCGGCAAGTGGCGGATGAGTTCCGTAAATGCTTCTAGCCCCCCGGCGGAAGCGGCGATCCCTACTACCGGAAAAGGAGCATCGGTTTTGCCTAGCGGATTGAGCGCTGGGCTAACTTCATCGGCGATTACTTCGGATGTATCTTGTGGCGAAGGCGAGTCAGAGGTCATGGATTCATTGTTAATTTAATACTTTTGCGGAAAATACTGCTTTAGTAAGTGATGAGCGCTCTCTTGCTCCGCCCCAATTTCAGACTGGCTCATCTCAATTAGCAACCTTCGCAGTTGTCGTAGCGCTAAAGGCATCGGTTTAGTCCGATAATTCTCCCAGCGATTGACCGTTACCACCGTCACCCCCAATTTGGCAGCAAACTGTTCTTGCGTCAGCCCATACAACTCTCGCAGAGGCAGAATTAGGGCATTCATATTAATGGGATGGGGTTTGGCGTTGCTAATTGCTAAGGACATCAATCAATTCCACGTAGATTAACAAGTGATAGGTCATTTGATTCAATCTTCATTAAATCCCATAAAAACTGTGAAGTAAGTCTGCCCTTTGGCAGACTTACTTCATAGAGTTCTATATCTTTAGCTCTATTGCGGGTGGTTACTGAACGCATTAATCGATGACTGAAGATTTTTCGCATTTTAGTCGAACCCTACGATAACTGCCGTAAACGTTTTGGATTAAGGTTTAATTTGATTGCAGCGATCCTTAACTACGAACTGACATCTGCCTCCTGATTCACGCAAGAGGTCTAATAAAGGCGATCGCATTTCCAGTTTGCGCCAAGACTGCTGTACTATGCCTATCTATGCCCAAAAATACCTTTGCGGGTGAGCATGGATATAAATAGATAAATATAGATAAAAGTTTCGGATGGCAGCAAATTATTCCGCGATCGAGAAGCGACTTTGGGAAGCCGCAGACTCACTACGGGCGAACTCTAAACTGAAATCCTCGGAATACTCGGTTCCTGTATTGGGGCTGATTTTTCTATGTTACGCGGATTTTAAGTTTACTCAGGCAGAGAAGGCATTAGCTCAAGCTCAGGATTCGCGGCGGCGGCGTAGCGTGGGCAAGCTGGATTATCAAGCGCGGGGCGTGTTGTACTTACCAGCACAGGCTAGGTTTTCTTATTTATTGAATCTGCCGGAAGGATCGGATATTGGCACGGCGATCAACGAAGCGATGAAAGCGATCGGGCAAGAGAACCCAGAACTAGATGGGGTATTACCTAGAAACTACAGCCGCTTTGATGACGATTTACTGGTGTCGCTGCTGAAGAGGCTTAATTTTACTCAAGATTTAGAGCAACTGGAAGGGGATGTTTTCGGTAAGATTTATGAGTATTTTTTGGGTGAGTTTGCCAAAACTGAAGGACAAAAAGGCGGCGAATTTTTTACTCCTATTTCTTTAGTTAAATTAATTGTGGAGATTATCGAGCCATTTTACGGGCGAATTTTCGATCCTGCCTGCGGTTCGGGCGGAATGTTTGTCCAGAGTGCTGCTTTGGTGGAAAGGCGAAAGCAGGCAAACCCAAATAGTGAAATTAGTATTTACGGGCAGGAACGAGTAGCTGAAACAATCCGCCTGTGCAAAATGAACTTAGCAGTGCATGGGTTGTCAGGTTTGGGTAGCGTTCGGGAAGGTAACAGCTATTACGAAGATATCCACCAATGCTTGGGTAAATTTGACTTTGTAATGGCAAATCCGCCTTTTAATGTAAATGCGGTAGATAAGGAAAAGATACAAGGCGATCCGCGATTTGAGGAATTGGGGTTGCCTAGGGCTGATAATGCTAATTACATCTGGATTCACCTGTTTTATAGTGCCTTGAATCAAACCGGAAGGGCTGGGTTTGTCATGGCAAATTCTGCTAGTGATGCTAGGGGTTCGGAACTGGAGATTCGCCGCAAGCTAATTCAAGTGGGAGCGGTGGATGTGATGGTGTCTATTGGCTCTAACTTTTTCTACACGGTAACGCTGCCCTGTACGTTGTGGTTTCTGGACAAGGGCAAAAAGAGCATAGCCCGAAAAGATAAAGTGCTGTTTGTTGATGCACGGCATATTTACCGCCAAATCGATCGCGCTCATCGAGATTTTACTGACGAACAGATGGAGTTTTTGGCAAATATTGTGCGGCTGTATCGTGGAGAACAGCCAGTAGTTACAAATGGCAGCGATGAAATGCTGAAACAAAACTTTCCCCACGCAAGTTATCAAGATGTGGCGGGATTGTGTAAAGTCGCAACTTTAGCGGAGATTGAGACGCAGGGTTGGAGTTTGAATCCTGGGCGCTATGTGGGAGTGGCAGAAAAGAAAGCTGAAGATTTTGTTTTTGCGGAGCGATTGGAAGAATTGAATGAGGAATTGGAAGTTCTTAATGTGGAAGCGCGAGAATTAGAGGAACAAATTGCTGCTAATGTGGCGAAGTTGTTGGAAGAAACATTAGGCTGAATTCAAATGAAAAATGAAGGCATTAGAGGTCAAAGCAATGAATGTTAACTTGAAGCCAGAACACGAGCAGTTTATTCAAACTCAAATAGCCAAAGGTAAATATACAAATGCAGATGAAGTTATTGGTCAGGCATTTAAACTTTTAGAAGAATGGGAACAGGGTTATGAGCAATGGCTCGAAGTAACTCGCAAAAAAGTAGCAGTTGGGCTAGATCAAATTGAGCGGGGAGAAGTGATTGATGGTGATGTTGTCATCGCACGGCTACAGGAAAAGCTGCGTAAAGCTCGTGAGGCTAAGGAATGACACAGTATGTAATATCTCAGGAGGCAAGCCAAGATTTAGATGAAATCATTGATTATTTTGCCAGTCGAAATATCGAAGCAGGAGAACGATTTGTTAGAGAGTTTAACAAGAAGTGCAAAAATTTGGTAAGTTTTCCCAATCTGGGGCGAAGTTATGGCGAAATTGATTTTTCACTAAGGGGGCTTCCTTTAGATAGTTATATTATTTTTTATCGAGCTTTAGAAGATAGAATCGTAATTGTTCGAGTAGTCAACGGTTATCGAGATATCGGGGCGCTATTTTTAGAACCAGATGAATAAAGCGATCGCATTTAGGAAAAAATTTACTATTAACTAAGCGATCGCCTCAATAATTAATATCTGCGTTTGCTCGTCAAAAGTTTGAGAGAATAACAAAAATTTAGCTCTATCAGATTAAAAACTAAATTTAGAAATAATTAGCTATGAATGCTTACAAAAAATACATCACGATTGAAGATCCAAATCATGTTGTTTTGTCCGATTTACCATTTAAGCCAGGGCAGCGAGTAGAGGTGATTATTTTGGCAGAGAACAGTGATAGAGCAGCTTTAGCGCAAAAATTACGTCAGCTATTCAAAGAAACACAAGCGCTACACGCAGACAATCCGATCCGTGGGGAAGAAATTGCAGCAGAAATAGAGGCTTATCGTAGGGGAGCATGAGAGTTGTTGTTGATACACGCGCTTGAAGAGTATAAAAACGTTTATTGCTACATTTCTTCCATGGGGTTTGTTTCGCAGGAGAGGGAGTAGAGGAGGCACAAGCGATCGCACAGTTTAAGTCAATTACACAAACAGTAATGCTGCTAAGGGTTTCAAGTTAATGAGTTCTATTTCTCCGGGCAATTATGGCGAACTTCTGGTAGAAGTCAAGCAGCGCATTCGTTCTGCTCAATACGAGGCACTAAAAGCAGTTAATAAAGAATTGATTGCTCTGTATTGGGATATTGGGGAAGCGATCGCAATTCGTCAGCAAGGCGAAACTTGGGGGATGTCAGTAGTGGAACAATTGGCGAAAGACTTGCAAGCAGAGTTTGCGGGTATCAGTGGTTTCTCGGCTCGTAATATTTGGAGAATGCGAAATTTTTATTTGACTTATAGCCAAAAGGAGAAACTGACACCAATGGTGGCAGAAATTGGCTGGAGTCATAATTTGGTAATTATGGAGAAGTGTAAGGATGATTTGGAGCGCGAATTTTATCTTCGCATGACTCGCAAGTTTGGCTGGACAAAAAATGTTTTGATTCACCAAATCGAAAATCAAACTTATGAAAAAACTTTACTGAATCAGACTAATTTTGAGCAGATTCTACCAGAGGAAGTCCGCAACCAGGCGAAGTTGGCAGTTAAGGATGAGTACACTTTTGATTTTCTGGAATTAGCAGATGAACATAGCGAACGCCAGTTAGAGCAAGCAATTCTGGCTCGTGTTGAACCTTTTCTGCAAGAAATGGGTGGAATGTTTACTTTTGTAGGCAGTCAGTATCGATTAAAAGTTGGAGACGAGGAATACTTTATTGATTTATTGCTGTATCATCGCAGTTTGAAATGTTTGGTAGCAATTGAATTGAAAATAGGAAAGTTTTTGCCTGAGTATATGGGCAAGATGCAGTTTTATTTAGCTGTGTTAGATGACCAAGTACGGCTGAAAGATGAAAACTATTCTTTGGGAATTATTCTTTGTAAGTCTAAGAATAAAACTATTGTTGAATATGCGCTGAAGGAGTCTAATAAACCGATTGGTGTTGCTACTTATCGGATGGTTTCAACGTTGCCTCAAGAATTGAAAGATCGGCTGCCTACACAAGAGCAAGTAGCAAAATTGTTGGAAGGTATGGAGTAAATAAGAAGGATAATTATGAGGAGCAAATGAAGAAGTTTGAGACATTCAATAGTGAAGCGATCGCTTTGTCAAAAAGAATTACTGAAAATGTGGTGACTTTATTAGAAGATTTGAGCTATGAATATCACCAATAGTGAAACTTACTGGGCAGAAAAACAAATTGGCGATCACTGCCTTGTTGGAGATGGCGCACACGCATCAATTAAAAGACAACCAACAGGCAAGATGTATTTAACTTCAAAAAACTTTAAGAATGGAGGTTTAGATTTATCTAAGGTTGATTACATATCAGAGGTAGATTACAACAAATACTTTAGAGAAAATTCAAAGGCTTTATCAAAGCCTCAAGTAAATGATGTTGTCTTTAGCATCATTGGAACTATAGGTGAACCTTATTTAGTTAAGATTCAAGATAATTTTGGATTATCTAGTAGTGTTTCAATATTACGATCTGATAAATCAGTTATCTTCCCTGAATATCTTTATTACTGGATTCAAGGTCACATTTTCCAGAATGCCCTGTATGGAATCAAAGGTGGAGTAGCACAAAGCTATGTAAGCCTTGAGATGATCAGAAATCTACCTTTGTACTATCCAAGGTTGCCCACTCAGCGCAAAATTGTTGCTATTCTCTCAAACTACGATCGCCTAATCGAAAACAACACGCGGCGGATTGAGATATTGGAGGAGATGGCGCGATCGCTTTACGATGAGTGGTTTGTTAAATTCCGCTTCCCTGGACATGAACAAACTAAAATGGTTGATTCAGAATTAGGGCTAATTCCTGAAGGTTGGGAAGTTGGCAGATTAGATGATGTATTGATTCTGCAAAGAGGGTTCGATTTACCTACAAAACAGCGACGAGAAGGGAATGTTCCAATTTACGCATCTACTGGAGTTGCTGGTACTCATAATGAAGCCAAAGTCAAAGCTCCAGGTGTAGTGACAGGACGAAGTGGATCTCTTGGAACGGTGATTTATGTTGATGAAGACTTCTGGGCATTAAATACGACACTTTGGGTTAAAGAATTTCGCCGGGTTACACCGCTTTATGCGTTCTACTTATTGAGTGATTTAGGATTAGAGCAATTTAATTCTGGCGCAGCAGTTCCAACTCTTAATAGAAATGATGTGCATCGTTTGCAAGTAGTTATTCCGTCTCATCTAATGCTTGAGCAGTTCAATTACTTTGTTAATCCGTTATTTGCAATTAAGAAGAATTTAAAAGCAAGAAATGTTAACCTTCGCCGCACCCGTGACTTACTATTACCCAAACTCATTTCAGGCGAAATAGATGTAGAAAACCTAGATATTGAAACTGAGGTAGCAGCAGTATGAGACATCCCCAACTATCAGAGATCCTGCAAAATTTACGCCTCTATTCTGCCTAATTGTACAGCGATCGCTTATGCAGCATGGCGTTCTGGATAAGCCCCATAAGTTGAATGGACAGCAAAAGCGATCGCATGGTGATTTTTGGCTGTATTCGGGAAACCTAAAAGTAGGATCTGACTACAAATAATTAATACCCCCATGAGCCAACCCCATCCCGATTCCGAAGCCGCCCTAGAAAATGCTGTGATCGCTCTTTTTGGCACCTTGGGATGGGAAACCATAAATTGTTATCAAGAAGTATGCGGGACAAATAGCACTCTAGGAAGGCAAACCAGAAGTGAGGTAGTTTTAGTTCCCCGCCTGCGATCTGCCCTAGAAAAGTTGAATCCTAGCTTACCCCAGATGGCTATTGAGCTTGCCATTGACGAACTAACGCGCGATCGCAGTACCTTAAGCTTGGCAAACGCCAATCGAGAAATTTATCAACTGCTAAAAAGTGGAGTCAAGGTTAGCTTCAAAACCGATGACGATGAAGATTTAGAGGCAACTATCAAAGTTATCGACTGGAACACCCCAAATAATAACGATTTTCTGTTGGCTTCCCAATTCTCAATTACCGGAGAAATTTACACTAGACGTGCAGATTTAATCGGTTTTATCAACGGTTTACCCTTAGTTTTTATCGAACTCAAAGCACACCACCAAAGGCTAGAGCTTGCCTACAAAAAGAACCTAACCGACTACAAAAGCAGTATTCCTCAACTATTTTGGTACAACGCCTTTATTATTTTGTCCAATGGTAGAAAGAGCCGGATTAGCAGCCTAACCGCTCAGTGGGAGCATTTCTCCGAATGGAAAAAGATTAATAGCGAAGGCGAGGAGGGGATTATCTCTCTCGATACGATGATTCGGGGAACTTGCGATCGCGATCGTTTATTAGACATTACCGAAAACTTCATTTTCTTCTACGAAGCCAAAGGCAAATCGATTAAAGTAGTAGCAAAAAATCACCAGTTTTTGGGGGTAAATAGCGCCGTCACTGCCGTTAGCCAAATTCGCCAAAACAAAGGCAAACTAGGGGTCTTTTGGCATACTCAAGGCAGTGGTAAAAGCTACTCAATGGTGTTTTTCTCCCAAAAAGTTCTCCGCAAACTGCTGGGAAATTGGACATTTTTGATTATTACCGACCGCGAAGACCTAGACGATCAAATCTACAAAAATTTTGCCTACGCTGGAGCCGTCACCGAACCAGAAAAGAACGTCAAAGCAGATAGTGCAGAACATCTCAAGCAACTATTACAAGAAGACCATCGCCACATCTTCACTCTAATTCAGAAATTCCGTACCGAAAAAGGCAATATCTATCCAAAATTAAGCGATCGCTCAGACATTATTGTCATTGCCGATGAAGCCCATCGATCGCAGTATGACACCTTCGCTCTCAACCTCAGAAATGCTCTACCCAATGCTGGCTTTATTGGCTTTACAGGTACGCCGCTAATGAGCGGAGAAGAAAAGACAAGAGCAGAATTTGGCGACTACATCAGCATCTACAACTTTAGGCAATCCATAGAAGATGGGGCAACTGTACCGCTTTACTACGAAAACCGCATCCCCGAACTGCAACTAACTAACGAAGACCTCAACGAAGAAGTTTATCAAATCGTCGAGAAAGCCATCCTAGACGAAGACCAAGAAAACAAACTCCAGCGAGAATTTAGCCGCGAACATCATTTAATTACTAGAGGCGATCGCCTAGAAAAAGTTGCAGAAGACATTGTAAATCACTTTCTAGCTAGAGGCTACCAGGGTAAAGCAATGGTTGTTGCTATTGATCGCTTTACCGCCCTCAAAATGTATAACAAAGTCCAGCACTACTGGCAGCAGTATCTAGAAAACCTCAAAGTCCAATTGTCCAACAGCAGCGAATCGGATAAGCAGCCACTAACCGCCCAAATTGCCTATATGGAATCAACAGATATGGCGGCGGTTATTTCTTCCTCTCAAAACGAAGCCGAGGACTTTAAGCAAAAAGGGCTAGACATCATGCCCCATCGCCACCGGATGATGAATGAGTCACCAGGACTTGATGAAAAATTTAGAGATGAAAATCACCCCCTACGGATTGTATTTGTCTGTGCGATGTGGATGACGGGGTTTGATGTGCCTAGTTGCTCCACTATTTATTTAGACAAGCCGATGCAGAACCACACCCTAATGCAGACTATAGCTAGGGCAAAATGTATAACAAAGTCCAGCACTACTGGCAGCAGTATCTAGAAAACCTCAAAGTCCAATTGTCCAACAGCAGCGAATCGGATAAGCAGCCACTAACCGCCCAAATTGCCTATATGGAATCAACAGATATGGCGGCGGTTATTTCTTCCTCTCAAAACGAAGCCGAGGACTTTAAGCAAAAAGGGCTAGACATCATGCCCCATCGCCACCGGATGATGAATGAGTCACCAGGACTTGATGAAAAATTTAGAGATGAAAATCACCCCCTACGGATTGTATTTGTCTGTGCGATGTGGATGACGGGGTTTGATGTGCCTAGTTGCTCCACTATTTATTTAGACAAGCCGATGCAGAACCACACCCTAATGCAGACTATAGCTAGGGCAAACCGAGTATTTAAAGACAAAGTAAACGGGCTAATAGTGGACTACATCGGCGTATTTCGCAACCTCCAAAAAGCTCTGGCGATTTATGGATCTGCGGCTGGTGGAGGCATCCAGGAAGGAGATACACCAGTTAAAGCTAAAACTGCCTTAGTCGAACAACTCAGGGACGCGAGCGCCGAAGCCACAGACTTTTGTACTGCTAAAGGAATTGACTTACCCAAACTCCTATCAACTCAGGATGCCTTTGCGCGGACTAAGCTATGGGCAGATGCCGTAGAAGCAATTTTACTCAACGATGACTCAAAACGGACTTATTTTTCTCTAGCCGGAAATATCACTCGACTCTACAAAGCTATTTTGCCCGATCCAAATGCCAACGAATTTACTGCCACCGAAGCGCTATTTAGCCGCTTAACCCAAGAAATTCGTGCAGAAATCCCCGATGTTGATATTTCCGAAGTCAAAGCACAAGTAGAGGAACTATTGGATACTTCAATCGTGGCAGGAGAATTTATTATTCCTGACTCACAAGGACAATACATCGACCTCAGCCAGCTTGATTTTGAAGCACTAAAAGCAAAATTTGCCACAGGCTACCAACGCACTGAAGCCGAAAAGCTTAAAGGTACTCTCAACCGCAAACTGCAAAGCATGGTAAGCCTAAACAAGAGTCGGACTAACTACTTAGAGAAGTTCCAACAGATGATCGAAAACTACAATAGCGGATCGCGCAATGTAGAATTATTCTTCAACGATCTACTTACGTTTGCCCAAGAGTTGGAAGTGGAAGATAAGCGCGCGATCACGGAAAACCTAAGCGAAGAAGAATTAGCTATTTTCGATCTCCTAACCAAACCAGAAGTTAACCTAACCAAACAAGAAGAAAAGGACGTTAAACAAGTTGCCAAAGAATTACTAGAGAACTTGAAACGAGAAAAATTAGTGCTGGACTGGCGCAAACGGCAACAGTCAAGGGCAGCAGTTCAACTAGCGATCGAGGAGGCATTAGACCAGTTGCCACAATCTTACTCTGCCGAAATCTACGAGCAAAAGTGCGATCGCGTTTATCAGCACATATATGATTCCTACCAAGATCGAGGCAAGAATATATACACTGTTGCAGCTTGATAGTTTATATTTTTCTTTTTTATGGGCGATCGCCTCCGATCAACTTAGAGCGATCGTTACCTCTCTAACCGTTAATCATTTATGACAAATTGGGTGGTCTAAGGTTAGTAAAGTTGGTAGCACCGTAGTGGTTGTCAATCATTTTGGCTGATGTTCCCGTCCATCTACCAATGGCAGTGCTGTTAATATGTGCTTCTACACATAAGCTAATGAAGGTATGGCGTGTCTGATAACTCTTACGGTAGGGAGTAGCGCATTTAGTTAAAACTGATTTCCAGGCACGGTTGGCAAAGTTATGATGGTCAATAAATTTTCCCTTTGGACTGGGAAATACTAACGATTCAGGATTGACTATCTCTGGTCGAATCTCATCTAAGATCGACTGTAATTCCGAAGTAATAGGAAAATCCCGTTTTCTTTGTGTTTTTAAGCCTTCTTTGAGAACTAACCCGTCTTCTGAAACTACAACAGTTTCTCGAAACTGAACGACGTTATTAGTAATATGCTTCCACTTTAAACCAATTGCCTCCGAGGGTCTACAACCCGTAAAGAAAAGGAAGCGGACATAGTTAGTGTAATAACAATAATGGCGATCGCCTTCAAAGGTCTGGATAATTAAGTTTCGCTCTTCCTTAGTGAACGGGTTAACATCCTGTTTTTCAGATAGACCCTTTGGGAGTTTAATTTTCATTAAAACAAAAGGATTCGTCGCGATCGTCCCTTCTTCCATTGCCCAATTACAGCAAGCCTTAATTTGGGTAAGACAACGTTTGGCTGCATCAGGGGTCAAAGTTGATAATAAGTAATCTCTAATGGCAGAGGCATCATCTAGCGAGCGAGTCGGCAACGCCGCAATATGATTCCGATGCTTGATAAAGTCCTTAGCGTAGGTACTGGGACTTACTTGAGGCTTCTTAAACTCACTGTACTTATCCCAAAGCTCATCGAGCTTTGGTTGCAACTTCTGATTTGGTGTAATTGGTGTAATTGGTGTAACTGTACTCAGAACGCTTCTAGGATTATATTTCTCCAGAGTTGGATCGAACCGTTCAAATAGAATATCTTTCTCAATCTCCGCAGCCCTAAATTCTGCAAGCTTTCTGTTAGCGAGTGTATCAGCTAAACCAGTAGAGATATAGTGGCGCTTGCCACCATAGTTAAACCGTAACTGCAACCGACTATTGGAACTAAGAACTGAGACAGATCCCTTAGATGCTTTGCCTGTAGAGGTTTTTGAGTACATAGAGCTTTTGGTGTAAAGACTCCTCTATTCTAGATCTTTTACACCATCTTTACACCAATTACTTACCCAAACGTACCCAAAAAGCACCAATAATAGTACTGATTTACTATAGAGCAAGCTTTTCAAGAGGGGCTGAAAACCCTTGAAGTAGCTGAATTGCTTGGTTTTACTTAATGCCAGGACGCAGATTTGAACTGCGGACACGAGGATTTTCAGTCCTCTGCTCTACCAACTGAGCTATCCCGGCGCACGGCAACTTGCGTTTTGAGTGCTTTATTAAGCTAACAAAAATAGATTGTTTTGGCAAGCATATACTCAAAAAAACTTAGGCTGTCTTGATTATCAACTTAGCAACGCCAAAAATAGCCAAAAATAGCACAAATTGCACCAAAACAATACTAGGACCAGAAGCAAAGTTAAATAAACCGGATACTATCATCCCAGCAATACTACTTATTGCCCCAAGAAATACAGATAAAATCAAAAATCGCGTAAAGTGGTGGCTGAGAAGCTTGGCACTAGAGGCTGGAATGACCAAAAAAGCATTGACTAGCAGCACTCCTACAGCTTTAATTGCTACCGCTACAGCTAAAGATAGCAGCACTACAAACAAGTAACGATACAACTGGACGGGAATACCTTGAACTTGCGCCACCGCAGGATTGAGAGTTAATAATATTTGCTGTCTAAGAGTAGATAGCAAAAAAACCGCCGCGCCTACAAGCACGATCGCAGTCAAAATTAAATCTGTAGTATTAATGGCAAGAATATCGCCAAATAGTACCGCCATCAAATTACCACGATAGCCTTTAATTAAGCTAGTTAGGATTACACCGACAGCTAAAGCACCAGATAAAACAATACTCAGTACGTTGTCACTGGCTAAATCGGTTTGGTCAATTAGATAAAGCACAACTAAGCCAAATACTAAAGTAAAGGGCAAAAGCATTAAAGTTGGTTCTATATGCAGCAATACACCTATTGCTACCCCTATCAAAGCCGCATGACCAACTGCATGGCTAAAAAACGATAGCTGACGCAAGGTAACAAAACTCCCTAGCAAGCCGCCTAATAGTCCCATTAATACCCCACCAGCGATCGCCCTTTGCATAAAAGGAAACTGTAATAGAGTTAGTAAATTTTGAGTGTTAGTTACAGCTAAATAGAAGTCAGAGTTAAACATCAGCATAAATAAACGCACTAATTACCCTTAGTGTGCGGCAATTTAGCCTATTGGGAGGCGCAAACCTGCCAATGAATTTGTTGGTTTCAGTAAAAAAAGAACAAAGTGTACTCTTTAGAGAAGAAGATTTATCTAGATGATATTGCCCGGTTTTTGTCTGACTTTTTTGGGGCAAATCGTTTTACTAACGATCAAAACGGTGTGTATGTACCTTCAGAAAAAGTGATCGCCCGTTTGGGAATTGCCCTAGAACCTTGGTCAGAAATAGCCGCCTGGGTGCAGCAAGAGCGATTAGATGGGTTGTTTCTACATCGTCCTTGGCAACTGCAAACAGTTGATATTGGCGTAGTTGCTTATCATTTGGCTTTTGATGAATCTTTAACCCTTGGTTTCAATCCTCGCCTAGCAACGGTACTAGGGATGTCGAATTTAGAAGTGCTAGGCGAAAAAGAAGGGCGTGCGATTGGGATGCTAGGAGAAGTCGCAAGCGATAGTTTTGATAAATATTGCGATCGCCTAAACCAAGTTTTTCAAGGCTACGATAAGCTAATTCCCGGTACTACAGGCGAGATTTCGCGGGTGACTGTCGTCGGTGCAATGACTGATGTGCTGGTACGCGAAGCCAAATATCGCGGCGCAAATATCTACATTACTGGGCAATTGAGACAAAGCGCCAAAGCAGCTTTAGAAGAAACAGGGATTAGTTGGGTCGCAATTGGACACAGACGCAGTGAAGAATGGGGCTTGCGGGCATTGTCTGGCTTACTGCGCGATCGCTTTGCTCAATTAGAGGTTATTTTGCCTAAATAATTTTCCACAAGTTGTAAAATTCGCTCTGAAGCATGACCATCACCAAAAGGATTAATTGCTGTCGCCATTTTTTGATAAGCAACTTCATCGCTTAATAATTCCTTCGCCGCCGAGACAATGACATCGGGATTAGTGCCTACAAGCTTTGCTGTACCAGCCGTTACAGCTTCCGGGCGTTCGGTAGTTTCCCGCAATACTAATACAGGCTTGCCTAAACTTGGGGCTTCTTCTTGCAATCCGCCAGAATCAGTTAGCAATAGGTGCGAATTCCCGATTGCGCCTACTAATTGGGCATAATCCAACGGTTCGGTTAAAAATACTCGCGGATGACTACCTAATAATTGCTGCAAAGGTTCGCGGACGGTAGGATTGCGATGCAAAGGCAAAAGTAACGCTGTATCGGGAAATAACTCTAATAATTGTAAAAAACTTTGAGCAATATCCTGGAGTGGTTCGCCCCAATTTTCTCGCCGATGCACGGTTGCAAGTAAAACGCGGTATTTTGACCATTCCAAGCCTTTAATATCGCAAGCTGGCTGACCTTTGGCTACGGTGAGTAAAGCATCAATAACCGTATTACCTGTATGGTGAATTTCCCCTACTACTCCCGAACGTTGTAAGTTTTCGACAGCTAAAGTTGTGGGCGCAAAATGCAACTGCGTAAGCTGGGAAATCAACCGCCGATTGGCTTCTTCTGGAAAGGGATTAAATAAGTCGTCTGTTCGCAATCCTGCTTCAACATGACCTACGGGAATTTGTTGATAAAATGCCGCTAAAGTCGCCGCAAAAGCTGTAGTAGTATCGCCTTGGACGATGACAAAATTTGGTTTATTTTGCCCAAATAACTTTTCTAAGCCGCGTAAGGTGCGTTCGGTAATATCTGTAAGCGATTGTCCCGCCTGCATAATCTCTAAATCTTTATCGGCTTTGAGGTCAAATAGTTGCATGACTTGCTCTACCATTTCCCGATGCTGACCTGTTAAAATCACCTCCACGTCTACAGATTTCGCCTGCTGAAATGCTTGAATTACGGGAGCAAGTTTAATCGCTTCGGGGCGCGTACCTAAAATAATATTTACTTGCGGTTTTTGCTGATTCATTTAATTATTGGGAACATTTTTTCAATTGATCGCATAGGTAAGCCAGGTAAAAACGCCATTTTTAGCCACTCTAGGCAATGCCAAACGCCAGGTTTTACCTTCTTTTTGGCGCTGCAAATAAATATCAAAGGGGTTTTTCTGCTTATTCAGTCGTTGTTTTGGCAGCCATCTTGAAAACCTTGGCGCAGGAATCCTCCCGCGCCCAAGTTTTCGCCTAATTGTAAAGTCATAAGTGCCTTGAATTCGATATCCTATTAATTTGTCAATGCTTAGAGGCTGCTTTTGGGTAATATTTACTTGGGAAATATCCAATTTACTAACGTTTTGCTGTAACTGCTGCTGAAAAAGCCGAGTTTGCAAAGCGATCGCTTTTTCAGCTATTTGGCTATTAGGTTCTGTCCCTGCACCGCTACAAGCAGTTAGCAACAATACTAAAATTAAAATTAACCGCCACATAACTGTCTTTATTAGAGCTTTTCCAGCGTCAGTATAAACTGAGAAACGAACCAATCTTAAAATATGTCCTCAATCACTCACGCGCTTAAAGAATGGGCGATCGCTACTGAAGCCTTAGAACAAGGTAAAACAATTATGCTGCTCCGTAAAGGCGGTATTAAAGAAAGCCAAGGAAAGTTTCAAGTACCGCGCGATGGCGCAGAGCGCCCGCTTCGCGATCGCATTCTCCTTTATCCCACTTACGAACATCAACAACCAACGCTGCTAAAGCCTGAATACCAAAGTCGCGTTACTCCCGTAAATTCTGGTTGGCATCCCGATCGCGTTACTATATCTAGCTGGGCAGAAATTACCGATGTTTTGCCTGTAAGTGAAGAAAATACTGTAAAAGCGCTTTTACCTTTTCATATCTGGAACGAGCAATTTATAAGAATTCGCTTAAAATGGAAACCTCGTCAACCTATCTACATTCTTTTACTACGCACTTACAAGCTACCAACTCCCCAAGTTATCGATTATCTACCCCAATATGGCGGTTGCACCTCGTGGATTGATCTTGCTTCAGCTATTAATCTCGATCATACCCAGCCAGTTCTTACTGGAGATGCTTATCAACAATTAAGTACCAAAATTCGCCAGATAATCGGCAATAATTTGACTTTTGCTTAAATACCTAGCAATTTCACGTTTGATTTGCCAATTTGCCGACTGTCTATCAACAAAATTCAAGCAATTATTTTCAAGCTATCAATAATATATAAATTTCTGTAGCTTTCACTTAGGTTAGATGAATATGCACAATTACAGTCGTCAGAAAGATAGCAATGCTTGGATTGCTCAAACTTGGGCTGCTTTTGGTCTTTCTATCACTATTACCAGCGTAGGAATTGTCAATTTACCTGTAAATAACTGGGTCAAAGGCTTTATGGGCATGGGTTTGGCTTTCAGCGTCGGCTCAACTTTTACGTTGGCAAAAACTACTAGAGACTTGCACGAAGCAACAAAAATTGTCTCTAGAATCGATGAAGCTCATGTAGAAAAATTATTGAGTCAAAATCATCCTTTAAAATAATTATTAAAAAGCGGCTGTAGTCAACAACCGCTTTTTTATTACTCTAATATTTTGCTTTCTTGCGAGCTAATTTTTGCTGCTTATTGCGTCGCCTATGCGCCGCAACTACTGCTTCATCCACCGGATACCCAATAAGCGGAATTACTTGATACTGGCGTTCTTCTTCAAGGTTTTTGACTTTTGTATAGTCTAACCAGTGAATGCAATCGACAGGACAAGTATCAATCGCTTCTTGGATTAATTCTTCGGAATCTCCATCTTGGCGAATTACCCGCGATCGCCCATAATCTGGCTCAATATAAAAGGTATTACGGGCTACATGGGCGCAATGCTTGCAACCAATACAGGTAACTTCATCTACATACACGCCATTTTGCCGGACTATACCCCCAAGTTCTGGTTCTAAACCCGAACGATCCGGGTTATCCCGAAAAATTCCCCCTAATTCTGGTTCTTTTTCCGAGCGCTCTTGTCCAAATTCAGCCATTAGTTACTCCAACGCTGTACTAAGAGGCGAATTGAACCATCAGTATTTTGTTGTTGTTCGGAAATTTGAAAGCCTTGTTTTGCTGTTTCATTAACCACAGTATGGTAAGCATAACGTTGCGTTACCTGGCGCAAAAATCCTTCAACTGATAGCGGTTGTTGCCAATATTGCAAGTCAGCCACTAATTCGTATTCTTTGCCATTCCAGCTAAATCCAACATCGTAGCCGTTTTCTTGTTCGATAGAAATCGCTGCTTCCCGGCTTTGTCCGCGATAACCGCGTACCATCTCAGGTTCAGCTTTCCATTTAATGCCTAAGTCTGTAAGCGCAGCTTGTAAGGAGGTTAAATTGCGGATTTGAGTTTTGATTTGGCTAAAATGTGACATGGTTTTTGTGAGTAAAGGAGCCTAAACTAGATAAAAAAATATCAACTACCACTGACTCAAGGCATTTTGAGTTGTAGTAACATTAGTTTGATAAACTTGCGCCGTGAAAAAATCTGAGGTTTGCTCAGTATCAATTACTGTTCCTAACTGGGCTTCAATGGCTGCCGTAACTTCTGCACAAGAAGCGCCAATAATTCCGGTAACTGTCTCTTGAACTCTACCGTCTGGATAAATAACAAATTCTAACGTTTCCATATATCGTTAAATTTCCTACAGCATAGAATTAGATAACTGTACTAAAACTTTACATAATTTAAGCAAAAATTGCTTATAACTAATGTGTCAGTTATTAACTTAAAGTTTCATCTATCGAATTATATATAATCAAAAGTTACAAAACTTATAAATTACTGAGCGGTTGCATTAGTTATATGTAAGTTTCCCTTAACTATACGCTGCCGTCAAGAGAGGTAAAAAACTTTACAATTAGAGCGATCGCTCCATAACGGTATAAATAAAGGAATTTTTGCGAGTATTGGGGCAAAATAAACAAGCAAAAGTTTACGATAATTAAAATTCGTTTAGTGTAGGTAATAGGCATGAGTGCCGATATTAAAAGTTTTGCTACTTCTACCCCAATGCGTGTAGGAGTGTTAGGTTTTGGTGGATTAGGACAAGCGGCGGCTAAATTAATTGCTCCCAAAAGCGAGATGTTGCTGGTAGCCGTAGCCGATCTTAAAGGCTATGCTTACGCTTCTGCGGGATTAAATGTAGATAAGTGTGTAGAAGCTTATGCAACGCATGGTTCGGTAGGATATTTGGAAGCTGGGGGGACGTTGAGTAACCAAAGCATTCAAGAATTGATCGAAAAGTCAGAAGTAGATGGTTATTTTTTAGCATTGCCCAATTTACCTAATACATTTATAGCGTCTGTCGCCCAAATGTTTATGCGATCGCATTGGCAAGGGGTATTAGTAGACGCGATCAAACGCACGAGCGCTGTAGAGCAACTATTGGCATTAAAATCAGACTTCCAAGACGCTCAAATTACCTATCTAACAGGCTGTGGCGCAACTCCAGGATTGCTAACCGCCGCCGCCGTCTTAGCCGCCCAAAGCTACGCCGAAATTCATAGTGTAAAAATTACCTTTGGTGTAGGAATCGCCAACTGGGAAGCTTACAGAGCAACTATTCGAGAAGATATTGCCCACTTACCAGGCTACAGCGTCGAAAGCGCAAGAGCAATGACTGACGCACAAGTAGAAGCCTTACTAGATGAGACGAATGGAGTGTTGACATTAGAAAATATGGAACACGCCGACGATATAATGCTGGAATTGGCGGGGATATGCGATCGCGATCGCGTGACTGTCGGGGGCGTAGTCGATACTCGCAACCCCAAAAAGCCACTCAGTACCAATGTCCAGGTAACAGGGAGAACTTTTGAAGGGAAAATTTCTACTCATACTTTTACCCTAGGAGACGAAACCAGTATGGCAGCAAACGTCTGTGGTACTGCTTTTGGTTATCTCAAAGCCGGAATCGGACTGCAACGCCGGGGTATTTACGGCTTATTTACGGCGGCGGAAATTATGCCCCAGTTTGTGAGATAAAATTGTTGGGGCGCAGCTATAAGTGCGCCCCAACTTAAACCGTAGGACTTTCTCTGGACAAATCAACTACTTCTTCCCTATCCGCGATAATTTCTTGAGGCACAAAGGGCAAATTCGCACCTTGCAAACCTTTTTTTATTCTTTCTGGAGTTTCTGGAAAGACAACAAACAAAGGATAAATAGCATTAGCCCCTTCACTAAAGATATGTTTGTAGCGAGGAGGCATTACCCATTCATAGTCTTTATCTAGCCAAACTTGAATTTGTCGCCAGCGCCGGAGTAAATCGGAAAAGTCTTCATCAGGACGATGAATAAAGATAAAAAGCTCAATACCCGTCTTGATTTTCCACTCCGGATCGCACATCAAAATTGCTACTTCACAAGGTAGCATTCTCGCCTCGGTAGTTTTATCAGACATGGTAGAAGCAGGCTGACGCAAGCGTACAATCGGGAAAGGGATAGTAATTAGGCTTTCTTCTGGGCGACGAAGACTAGGAATTGCCTCTAGATAAGGACGATGTTGCTTGAGAAGTGCGATCGCAGATCTTGGATTGCTATATTCTGCCAATAACTGTTCGTAATCTGATTTTTTACTCGTCATATTAATTAAATTAGCTATATTATTATTGGTAGTTCAATTACTGCAACTGGATTACGAGCAAAAACTAAATAGAGCTTAAATTTTATTTGCTTAGTAAAGAACTGCTAGGGCATTAGACTAAAAAATTCTAATGGATTGATTATTTTAATAGCCCTCCACAACTTTTTTGATTTAACCCAAGGTTTCAAACACTTTAAACATTGGTAGGTACATCGACAGCAAAATCACCCCTACCATTCCGCCCAAAACCACAATCATAATTGGTTCGATGACGCTGGTAAGCGCCTTCACTGACTGTTCTACTTCATCTTCATAAAAATCCGCAACTTTCATTAGCATTTGGTCTAATTCCCCAGTTTCCTCACCAATACTAATCATTTGAATTGCCATAGGTGGGAAAACTGCATCTTTCTTTAAAGCCAGACTAATCATTCCACCTTGTTGAATTTCTAATCTTGAAGCATCCAAGGCATTAGCAATGACTTGATTTCCAGCAGTATCGCGAACAATTTCTAACGCAGTCAAGATCGGCACACCAGAACGAGTCAAAGCTCCAAAAGTCCTGCTAAAACGAGCTACCGAAGACTTTTGAATTAGATCGCCAAATAAAGGTACTTTTAAAGAAAGACGGTCTATAGTTTCTCTACCCAACCGAGTTCTATAGTATTGTTGCAGAAAGAAACTACCACCCATAAATATAACAACCGGAATAAAAACTCTCCAACTTGTAATTATGCCGCTAACTGTAAGCATGAACTGCGTTAATGGTGGCAATTCTACACCTAATTGTTTAAAGATATCCGCAAAAATTGGAATGAGAAATACAGTCATACCAAGGAAAATCAGCAAAGCTAAAATTCCTACCGCCACAGGATAAGCTAAAGCTGATTTGACTTGATTTTGTAGTCTAGCAACATCTTCCAACAACTTAGATAAACGATTCATTACTTCGTCAAGTACACCACCAACCTCGCCTGCTTGCACCATACTGACGTACAAAGTATCAAAGCATTGAGGGTGCTTGCGCATTGCATCAGAAAGATTTACCCCCTGCTGCACATCTTCGCTAATTTCAATTAAAGCTTTTTTTAGTTTTGGGTTAGGAGCTTGCTCTGCTAGTACGCCAAGGCTCCGAACGATCGCGACTCCCGCATTCGTCAACACCGCAAATTGACGGGAAAAAATCGCTTTGTCCTTAACAGAAACCTTTGCTAAAGCTGCTTGAAACTGACTTAAGTCTAAATCTCCACTCAGTTTAAATTCTTGAGCCTGCTTCAAGTCTTGAATTACGAGACCTCTTTCTCGCAAGCTGGAACGGGCTATAAATGGGGAAGCTGCAACAATTTTTTCTTTTCTAGCATTTCCTTTAGAATCTCGAACGCGGGCGACATAGGTAGGCATAACCATCTCCAAATAATTTGTAATTGAGGATTTTTAAAGTAGTAGTAGATAGAGACGCTCTAGCAAACATCTCTACAGGAAACTAACGAGCCTGCATACCTGCCATTCCTGGTTTTGCCCCCGGTGCTACAGTTCCTGATACTCCGCCAATCAATCGCTGCAACTCATCAGTTTTAGAACTTTTAGACATTGCTGCTTCAAAAGAGATAATTCCGGCTTTGTACAAGTCTGATAATACTTTCTCCAAGGTTTGCATTCCGAGCTTACCCCCCGTTTGAATTGCTGAGTAAATTTGCGCGGTTTTGCCTTCCCTAATTAGATTAGAAATAGCTGGAGTAACAATCATAATTTCTTGCGCCATTACCCGTCCGAATTCATTGGGTTTGGGCTTTTTCTTAGATACTAAAGTTTGACTAAATACGGCAATTAATGAGTTAGATAGCTGAACGCGGATTTGTTGTTGCTGTTCGGGAGGAAAAACATCTACCATCCGGTCAACGGTTTGGGCGGCAGAACTTGTGTGTAAAGTCCCAAATACTAAGTGACCAGTTTCCGCCGCCGAAATTGCCAACTGGATAGTCTCCAAGTCGCGCATCTCTCCGACTAAAATCACATCTGGATCTTCTCGTAAAGCTGCTCTCAAGGCGTTAGCAAAGCTTTTGGTATCTTCTCCTACTTGCCGTTGGTGAATCAAACTTTTAAGTGGCTCGTAGATAAATTCGATCGGATCTTCAACGGTCAAAATATGCTCGGAGCGAGTCATATTAATGTTATTGATCATTGAAGCTAAAGTTGTGGTTTTACCCGATCCGGTTGGTCCAGTTACCAATACAAGTCCTCTGGGCTTCTCGGATATCTCCCGGACGATGTTGGGCAAATTCAACAATTCCATTGCCGGAATTTTGGAAGATAACGCCCGCAAACAAGCCGCATAAGCACCGCGATCTTTGTACACGTTGACCCGGAAGCGGGCTAATCCCTTTACGCCATAAGAGCAATCGAGTTCCCAGTTTTGCTCTAAGTTTTTGCGCTGGGTGTTGTTGAGCATACTAAAGATCAGACGTTGACATTGTTCTGGGGTCAATGGTTCGTGTTCTGTCGGAGTTAATTTGCCACTGACACGAATATAGGGAGGTAAACCAGCCGATAAATGCAAGTCGGAGCCACCACTTTCAACTACTTGCTCCATTAAGTCTTCAATCATGTATTCCATGCGTTTTCTCCTATTTAGATATATTTAGATCTGGAAATATTAATGTCGTCTTTTATTTAGTTCAAAGCTTAGGTCTACTACCTATTCTTGAAAACGACAGGTCATGCAGTAAGGACAATCTAGCCACTCTTGTTGTAACTGAGCGTTACAAGTACGGCACTCCAAAGAACTTTTACGCTTGGCTTTGAGTTCAGATTCTAAACCTGAATCTGTAAAGGTTACTCGTTCTACTTCTTCTAAGGTTGTACTTCCTTCCCGTACCAAGTTGAGGCTATAAGCTAACAAAGTAACCATTCCTTCCTCTACGGCAACTTCTTTGAGCCTCTCGGTGGGCGCTCCTTCAGTAATCAAAGTCTGCAACCGCTCGGTGATCCGCATAACTTCATAAACACCACAACGTCCTTTGTAACCTACTCCACCACAGTTTGAGCAAAGTTCACCCTTACTTCGAGCTTGCTGAATTTGCTCTGGTTGTAAAGTATTAGCTTTGTAGAGACTAATAGCGACCTCTTGAGAGGAAGTTGATAGCCCAAATCTAGCAAGTTCAGCAGCCGTTGGCGTGTAAGCAATCTTGCACTGCGAACAAACACGCCGCACCAAACGTTGAGCGACTACACCAAGTAGCGAACCCGATACCATGAATGGTTCTACACCCATTTCATCTAAACGCGAGATGGCTCCGGCGGCATCGTTAGTATGTAGAGTAGTTAGGACTAAGTGTCCGGTTAAAGCCGCTTCAATTGCAGTTTTAGCTGTTTCTTTATCTCGCGTTTCGCCCACTAATATCACATCAGGATCTTGGCGCAAGAAGGAGCGCAAAATTGAAGCAAAATCCATCCCTTTTTCTCGAATTACCTGTACTTGGGTAATTCCAGGCAAAGAATACTCAATGGGGTCTTCGGCGGTACTAATATTTACCCCCGGATCGTTGCGCTCAGCTAGTACGGAGTATAGAGTAGTAGACTTGCCCGAACCTGTGGGTCCTGTAACTAGCAATAACCCAAACGGACGACTAGCCATATCTCTGACAATTTGGAGGCTGACTGGATCGCTAATTAATTTATCTAAGCCAAGTTGAGTAGAAGTATTATCCAAAATCCGCAGTACGACTTTTTCCCCGTAGCGGCTAGGGAGGGTACTAACTCGAAAGTCTACTTTCCTTCCTTCAAACATCCGGCGAATACGTCCATCTTGAGGCATCCGGCGTTCGGCAATGTCTAAGTCAGAAATAATTTTGAAGCGGGCGGTAACGGCGGCAACAATTTGCTTGGGCAGAGGCTCGAAAGCTTTACGCAATACGCCATCTTTACGAAACCGAATGCGGAGATTTTCTTCTTGAGGCTCAATGTGAATATCAGAAACATTTTCTTGCAGAGCTTTGACAAGAATTTTGTTGACTAACGCAATTACTGGAGCGGCTGCCGCATCTTGTACAGCAGCACCTAAATCTGCGTCTACTTCATCAGGTGCGTCTTGCAAGTCAAGATTTTCTAGCTCGGACTTTACATCAACGGACTTTTCTATATCTATCAGCTTTTGTTTTTCAACTTGCTCATCTAGATATTTGGAGAGAATTTGCTGAAAGTCTTCTTGAGTGATGACCATCCTCTGTAAACCCAATCCTTTGGGACGCAAAATTCGGTTTAGGGTATCTTGAGCATCTAAGTTGTCAGGATCTACCATAGCTACTAGCACCGAAGGAGGTGAAGTATTGTTCTGCGCCAGTGGAATGAGACGATAGCGACGACAAGCATCAACAGGAATTAGAGTATTGATTAGATTTTCGGCGGTCGTAATATTAGTTTCGCTAACTTCTGGATCGAGAAATTCAACTCCGTAAAGAATTTTTAGTTCAAATAATTGCTGTTTCTTATAGTGTCTAATTAAATCTGGGGTCAGTTGTTTTCCCGTTATGGATTCTAGAGCGTCTGTCAAAGACTTTCCCGACTGGCGGCTTTCTGCTAGAGCTTGATGCACTTGATCGCGGTTAGCATAACCCGCTTCAACCACCTTGTTGCCAAAAGGAGATAAGTCATTTTTAACGATTAGCGCCCGTCGCTGGGATAATGGGTAGGTCATAAATATTTGTGATAAAAGTTCCTATA
Source organism: Aliterella sp. E5.1 (assembly GCF_057473825.1). Taxonomy (NCBI): domain Bacteria; kingdom Bacillati; phylum Cyanobacteriota; class Cyanophyceae; order Chroococcidiopsidales; family Aliterellaceae; genus Aliterella; species Aliterella sp. E5.1. The sequence goes on along the minus strand of NZ_JBYCCV010000011.1, from coordinate 22,533 downwards.
GATAGATTATGCCCAAACCCTAAGTTAGAGTTGCTATCCAAAAACAGTTTGTGGCAAAAATCTAAGTGGAGATGTTGCGGGAGAATTTTTGGGTGCTGGGTGCTGGCGGAAGTGGCAAATTTTGAGATAAAAGTAAAATTTCCGCGCATCGTTTGGGCTGAGTGTTAATTTAGGCGTGAGGCACCGCTAAAAAGCCACTTTCTAACTATTAGATAGCAGCAAAATGTCTTAAATAAGCAACTTATTTTTAAAACTTTGCTATTTCAGGGTTAATTGGTGCATCCTAGAGAAAGTGAATGAATTAAATATGCCTCTTGAAGCACAGTTTTGAGCATCTAGGATTAGTGCATAATAGTTGACGAGGAAAAACAGACTAACAAACCACCAAATCAACAAAGCGATCCAATAGAGGTCTCAAAAGTAATAATGGAGACGACAGCACAAACAATGAATTCTAACTTTGATGTTAATAGCGAGGAAAATCCTCAAGTAGCAGAAACTGCTAACTTAGCCAGCGATACGATCGTCCCAGACGAAAATTCTGCCAATCCACCGATGGAAAGTAATGATAATTACCAACAATTATTGGCGGAAAAGGACCAGGAAATTGCAGCGCTGAAAAGCCAAATTGAAGAACGCACCAGCCAGTATCTGCGCCTTGTGGCGGATTTTGACAATTTCCGCAAGCGCTCTCAAAAAGAAAAAGACGAATTAGACCAGCAAATCAAAGGCAGCACAATTACCGAACTATTGCCAGTTGTAGATAATTTTGAAAGGGCAAGGTCGCAGCTTAAACCCCAAACTGAGGCGGAAATGAGCATCCATAAAAGCTATCAAAGCGTTTACAAACAACTGGTAGATTGTCTCAAACGCCTAGGAGTCGCGCCTATGCGTCCAGAGGGGCAGGAATTCGATCCAAGTCTCCACGAAGCTGTAATGCGCGCTCCAAGCGTTGAACCAGAAGGTACGGTATTGGAGGAATTAGTCCGAGGCTACTTTTTGGGCGATCGCATTTTGCGCCACGCCATGGTTAAAGTTGCGGCTCCCATAGAACCCGTGGTAATCTCAGAAGAAAACTCTGCAACTTCACAAGAAGAAAGCTAAACTTCTTTAAAAAATTGATAATTTTACAACTTAACTGATTTTTTAAGATCGGTGAAAACCATTTTCCACCCCTACCCTTGAGAATAACTACTACTAAGCATGGGAAAAGTCATTGGCATCGACTTAGGCACAACAAATAGTTGTGTTGCCATCTTAGAAGGTGGTCAACCAACAGTAATCGCCAATTCCGAAGGCGGACGCACTACCCCTAGTGTAGTAGCCTTTGGCAAGGGTAGCGAACGGTTAATTGGTCAATTGGCAAAGCGCCAAGCAGTGACCAATGCCGAAAATACCATTTATAGTATCAAGCGTTTTATTGGTCGGCGCTGGGATGATACCGCCTCAGAACGCCAAAGAGTAACTTATAAATGTGTCAAGGGGAGAGATGATACGGTAGATGTGCAAATTCGTGGGCGCAACTACACTCCTCAAGAAATCTCGGCGATGATTCTGCACAAGCTCAAGCAAGATGCGGAGACTTTTTTGGGTGAAACTGTAGACAGGGCAGTCATTACTGTACCTGCCTATTTTACCGATGCTCAGAGGCAAGCAACTAAAGATGCTGGCACCATTGCTGGATTGGAAGTATTGCGAATTGTTAACGAACCTACCGCCGCCGCCCTTGCCTACGGATTGGATAAGCTCGGTCAGGAACAAAAAATTTTGGTATTTGACTTAGGCGGCGGCACCTTTGATGTCTCCATTCTCCAGCTTGGAGATGGAGTATTTGAAGTCAAAGCTACCTCCGGTAACAATCACTTAGGGGGCGATGATTTTGATAACTGTATAGTTTTGTGGATGCTCTCTCAATTCCAAGAACAAGAAAAAATTGACTTGTCTCAAGATAAAATGGCAACCCAGAGACTCAGGGAAGCTGCAGAAAAAGCCAAAATAGAACTTTCTACCCTTGGGGCAACGTCAATTAACTTACCCTTTATTACCGCCGATGCCACAGGTCCAAAGCATTTGGCAATGGAACTGAGCCGCTCCAAATTTGAGGAAATAGTCGCTCACTTAGTAGAAAGAACTGTCGAACCAATGGTACAGGCTCTTAAAGACTGCGAACTCAACCCCTCAGACATCGACCGAGTAATATTAGTAGGAGGCTCCACTCGAATTCCTTCAGTACAAAATGCCCTCCAAAAATTCTTTGGTGGTAAAGCCAGCGATAGATCTGTTAATCCAGATGAAGCTGTAGCTCTAGGAGCCGCAATTCAAGGAGGAGTTTTAGGCGGCGAAGTTCAAGATGTATTGCTACTAGATGTTACCCCCTTATCCCTGGGAATTGAAACTTTGGGAGAAGTATTTACTAAAGTTATCGAACGCAATCGGACAATTCCGACCAGTAAAGCGCAAATATTTTCTACCGCTACCGACGGGCAAATTTCTGTAGAAATTCATGTCCTCCAAGGCGAACGCGCGATGGCAACAGACAACCATAGTTTAGGAAGATTTGTTTTAGCAGGGATTCCCCCCGCTCCGCGTGGAATGCCGCAAATTGAAGTAAGTTTTGAAATTGATGTCAACGGTATATTGAAAGTTGCAGCCCAAGATAAGGGGACGGGTCGGGAACAAAGCATTCGGATCGCAAATACCGGAGGATTAAGTAATAGCGAAATAGAACGGATGCGCCAAGAAGCAGAAACCTATGCCGAGCAAGACAAAAAACGGATTGAATTAATCGATTTAAGAAACCAAGCAGAAAATTTGATCTACAGCTACCAATCTACGTTAAAAGATAACGGCACTTTGATCGATCGAGAGTTTAAAGACCAAGCAGACGCAAGCATAACTCAGCTAAAAGGACTATTTGACGACCCAGAAACTACTATAGAAAAAGTCCAGCAACAGATAGATAGCTTTCAGCAGTTATTGCTGAAAATTGGCACAAGCGTTTACAAAAAAGTTAATTCTTCAGGAGCGCACGACTTCATTGAAACGACAGTTCTACCGCACAATAAAGAAACAACCGCTCAACCCAAGACTTCTGTACCAGCAACACAAGGAGACTTTGATCTAGATTTTGCTGAAGAAGATAACACAGTAACCGTTGATTATGAGGCAATTGAATAAATTAGGCTTGTTGTACTTGCAGTAATTTGTCTACATTTAATAATAGAACTAACTAGCAATCCTGCTAGTCGTTATTAGATTTCCGCTCCCCATCCGTAAACTTTATCTATAAACGAAGCAGCGCTCTATGGCCCGCGACTACTACGAAATTCTGGGTGTCTCTCGTAATGCAGACAAAGAAGAACTAAAATCCTCTTACCGCCGCCTAGCCCGGAAATATCATCCTGATATAAATAAAGAAGCTGGAGCCGAAGACCGCTTTAAAGAAATTAGTCGTGCTTATGAAGTCTTATCGGAACCAGAAACCCGCGACAGATACGATCGCTTTGGCGAAGCTGGAGTAGCGGCAGGTGCTGGTGGAGTTGGGTTTCAAGACTTCAGCGATGTGGGCGGTTTTGCAGATATCTTTGAAAACTTATTTAATAACTTTGCTGGCGGTGTCGCTGGGGGGCAAAGTCAACGGCGGCGCAATGGGCCCGTGCGCGGCGATGACCTGCGTTTAGACCTAAAACTAGACTTTCGCGAAGCCGTATTTGGGGGAGAAAAAGAAATTCGCATCTCGCACCTAGAAACTTGCGAAGTTTGTAGCGGTTCGGGAGCAAAACCCGGTACTCGCCCCCGCAGTTGCTCGACTTGTACGGGGTCGGGTCAAGTGCGCCGCGTAACGAGAACGCCTTTTGGAAGTTTTACTCAAGTATCGGCTTGTCCTACTTGCAACGGTACGGGACAGATGATTGAGGATAAATGCGAAACTTGCTCTGGCAATGGAGCGCACCAAGTAACTAAAAAGTTGAAGATAACTATTCCGGCGGGAGTTGATAACGGTACGCGCTTGCGCATCTCCTCAGAAGGCGATTCTGGTCAGCGCAACGGACCGCCAGGGGACTTATACGTGTATTTGTTCATTAATGAAGATGCGGAGTTTAAGCGCGACGGCATCAATATTCTGTCAGAAATCAAAATTAGCTATTTGCAGGCAATTTTAGGTTCTCGAATCGAAATAAATACCGTAGATGGACCAGTGGAACAAACGATCGCCCCAGGAACTCAACCAAATATAGTTTTGACCCTGGAAGACAGGGGCGTACCGCGTTTGGGCAATCCGGTAAGTCGAGGAAATCACTTAGTTACAGTTTTAATTGATATTCCGACAAAACTGAGTAGCGAGGAACGGGAATTGTTAGAGAAATTGGCAAAAATTAAAGGCGATCGCACGGGGAAAGGCGGTAGAGATGGCTTATTTGGCAAGTTGTTTCAGTAATGAGTAATTTACCTGCTGCTGACGATAAGCTTGACCTGCGGGGAACTCCTTGCCCGATCAACTTTGTGCGGACTAAACTGCGTCTTGAGCAAATGCCCCCAGGGGCATTGTTGGAGGTATGGCTAGACCCTGGAGAACCAATTGAGCAAGTCCCCGATAGTCTAGCTATGGCAGGTTACAGCGTCGAACAAATAGCCGCCGTTGCCAGCTACTATTGCTTGTTGGTTCGCCGTCCCCTTGCTACGGCATGAAGCCAGACGATCGGCAAGTAACCTCTGATTCACCCTTGATAGGCACAGTAATTGCCGTCCAGGCAAATTACTATCAAGTAAAGTTGTTACAGCCAGAACAAGAGATGCCGTTGCTGTTGCTATGCACTCGCCGGGCATTGTTAAAGAAAATGGGACAAAAGGTAATGGTAGGCGATCGCGTAGAAGTGGTCGAACCAGATTGGGCAGGGGGGAGAGGTGCAATATCTCAAGTTTTTCCCAGACAGACAGAACTCGATCGTCCCCCAGTAGCCAATGCCCAGCAAATTCTCTTAGTTTTTGCCCTAGAAGAACCGAAGATCGAACCTTATCAATTAAGCCGTTTTTTGGTGAAGGCGGAAACTACAGGCTTAGAAGTGTACCTGTACCTAAATAAAAGCGACTTATTGACCCCCGAACAGTTGCTTTCTTGGCGGTTACGCCTAAACCAATGGGGCTACAATCCGGTTTTTATTAGCGTTCATCAAGCCGCCATTGAACAAATCCGCGCCCAACTAGATAATAAAATTACCGTAGTTGCCGGACCTTCGGGGGTGGGCAAATCTAGCTTAATTAATTACTTAATTCCTGATGCTAACTTGCGGACAGGAGAAGTTTCTGGCAAGTTGGGTAGAGGTCGTCATACTACGCGCCACGTCGAACTATTTCAACTGCCTAGTGGGGGCTTGCTTGCCGATACACCAGGTTTTAACCAGCCAGACTTAGACTGTCAGCCGGAGGAATTAGTTAATTATTTTCCTGAAGCAAGAGAGCGTTTAGCCGTTGCCCATTGTCAGTTTAACGACTGCTTGCACCGAGATGAGCCAAACTGTGTGGTGCGGGGCGATTGGGAACGCTACGAGCATTATTTAGAATTTTTGGCAGAGGCGACTATTCGTGCCACTGCGCAGGGTCGCACAAGCGACCCCGAAGCTAGTATGAAGTTAAAAACTAAGCGTGGCAAAAATCAGTATGAACCCAAGCTAGAAACAAAAAAATATCGCCGGACATCGCGCCGCAGTCAACAGCAGGGGCTGCAAAAGTTGGATGAAGAGGGAGACTAACTCCTGCTTTTGACGGCTTAGAAGGCTTAAAATTAAAAATTATTCACCGTGGAGGTAACGATCGTGGCTGCAACTAAAGTGGAAATCTATACCTGGAAAACTTGCCCCTATTGCATTCGTGCCAAGCAGTTGCTCAAGAGCAAAGGCACAGAATTTACAGAATACAGTATTGATGGTGATGAAGCAGCACGAAGCCAAATGGCTAAACGTGCTAATGGCAGACGGTCTGTGCCGCAAATATTTATCAACGACAAACATATCGGTGGTTGCGATGATATGTATGAGTTGGACTTTCAAGGCGAGCTTGACGAATTGCTAGGAGCTAATAACACCGTTTAAGTTGGTTTAATTGCTCCAGAGACAAGTCTAATAAAATTTGCCCGTCCACTAATCACAAGACAATAGCTGTGTTAAAACTTGCTTTTATTATCGATCCCATTGCCAAACTAGATCCCAGTCACGATACTAGCGTCGCGCTCATGGAAGCCGCGCAATCTCTTGGTCATCAAGTTTGGGTAACTCAAGCCAACTTATTAAGTGTAGTGGCAAGCAAAGCTTGGGCGACATTAGAACGAGTGCAGTTGCAACCAGTGGAACTGGTAGAAAAACATTGGGTAGTAAATTACCCTTGGTATCAACTAAGCGATCGCATTTTTGCCCCGCTAGAAACGATGGATGCTGTTTTTATGCGTACCGATCCCCCGGTAGATGCCCTTTACCTTTACGCTACGTATATTCTGGACTATATAGATAAAGCCAAAACCTTAGTTGTCAATCATCCCCAAGGGCTAAGGGCAGCTAATGAGAAGATGTACGCCTTGCAGTTTACAAATTCGATTCCCGAAACTATTGTTAGCCCAGAGAAAGAAATTATTAGGGAATTCATGCAGGAAAAAGGGGCGGCAATTCTCAAGCCTTTGGGTAATAAAGCTGGGGAAGGAATACTGTATTTAGATCCAAGCGATCGCAATTTTAATTCTATCGTCGAACTCAGCACGCTCCAAGGTCGGATTCCAGTAATGGTACAGACCTTTTTACCCGCCGCCAAGCAAGGAGACAAGCGGATTATTTTGCTTGACGGAGAACCGATTGGCGCTCTCAATCGACTTTCTAGCGGCAATGAATTTCGCAATAATATGGCAGCCGGAGGGACTGTAGCTACTACAAATATTACGCAGCGAGAGCAAGAAATCTGCAGAGAACTTGCGCCCCAACTGCAAGCTGATGGCTTGTATTTTGTGGGAATTGATGTAATTGGTGGCTATTTAACCGAGGTCAATGTTACCAGTCCCACAGGGATCAGAGAAATCGACCGCTTGGACGCTACTCATTTGGGACAACAAGTAATTAAATGGGTAGAACAGCAGAAGTTGGGAAAAATTTAAGTTATTTTCCCTTCCTCTCAACTAGGTTTCTAGCCGCGTGGCGGTCTTCTTCTTTGCAGAAAATCAGGAATATCTAAGCCTGTTTTTTCTTTGGGTTCATAGGTGACTGCGGGTGGCGGGGCTGTTTCTGGCGCTGTTGCTTTTGTTGATGCTTTGGCAGCTTTGGGTGGTGCAGCGACTACTTCCCCAGTAAACCCCGTAGCTATAACTGTGATCCTAACTTCTCCTTGCAGGCGATCGTCAATCACAGCCCCAAAGATAATGTTGGCATTGGGATCTACAACTTCATATATTCTTTCGGCGGCGGCATTGACTTCGTGCAGCGTCAAATCACTGCCACCAGTAATATTAAAAATAACCCCTCTAGCCCCTTCAATAGAAGACTCTAATAGTGGTGAAGAAATCGCTGCGTTGGCGGCTTCTTGGGCGCGAGATTTGCCCGATCCTACGCCAATTCCCATCAAAGCCGAACCCGCATCTGCCATAATTGCTCGGACATCGGCGAAGTCCACGTTTACTAAACCAGGAATGGTAATAATGTCCGAAATTCCCTGCACGCCCTGACGCAAAACATCATCGGCAAACTGAAAAGCCTCTTGGACGGGGGTCTGTTCCGAAATTACTGCTAATAATTTGTCATTGGGGATGACAATTAGGGTATCTACTCGGCTTTCTAGCCCCTCAATTCCTTGCTCTGCTTGGCTGGTACGCCGCCGACCTTCAAACACAAAGGGGCGAGTCACGACTCCCACAGTCAGCGCTCCCATTTCTTTAGCTATTTCTGCAACGATTGGGGCTGCTCCTGTACCTGTACCGCCGCCCATTCCAGAAGTGATAAATACGAGATCCGCATTTTCTAAGGCTGCCGCAATTTCATCGCGGGACTCTTCTGCGGCTTTTTGACCGATTGCTGGGTTGCCGCCTGCTCCCAAACCCCGCGTTAGCTTCTGCCCTATTTGCAAGCGCTTGACGGCGGCAGACTGTACCAAAGCTTGAGCATCGGTGTTAATTGACCAAAACTCAATTCCCGATACGTTACTAGCAATCATGCGGTTAACGGCATTGCCACCGCCACCACCAACACCAATCACTTTGATATTAGCTACTCGACCGGGGACAATATTATTAATTAAGTCGTCGTCTGTTGCTGGCATTCCCTTGTCGTCGTTGTGACCGAAATGAAGCCCTGTGCTGTTAAAAGGATTGTTAGAATTTACTGCCAGTGTAAATGCTGACTGTCCTGGTGATTGGGAATTATTATGGGCAAGCCCTTGTTTATTATTGAGCGACATTGCAATTTTCAAACTACTTATATAAACGACTTTGGGCAATTTGGCTAAGATACTACAACCCGGTACTTTCAAGAAATCTGTCTGAGCGCATTCAGATTATTTTAGGACAGAGAACAATCTAGGAGTATAGAAACAAGTTTTAGGCAGCTTTGAGGATGATACACACGAGTCAAGAGATTTACTCCTTAGCTTAAAGTTTTGCTAGATAACAAACAAGGTAATTTTGAACCAAAACGAGTCAATTAGCCGCAACAATCGAGCTATTTTTTAGTAGGCTGCTTCTTTTTTGAGGTTCTTTGAACTCTGTTATAGTTTTTGACTCAAAGAGCGAATAAACTCTCGAATCACATCAGTTTTGGTTCTTTGGGCGTTGTGACAATATTGCTCTAAAACTTTCATTTCTGTTTCTGGAAGTCTAATACTGAGGTGACTTTCTAACATGAATGCTGCAATATGCTTTACAGTCCCTAGGTTACACTACCTACGAGAATTTGGCTTAACTTTTGTTTGATATTTGTTCGTAACGGAGGTTATTGGGCGCGGGGAGCGGTTTTTTTGGCTGACTTTTCTGCTGGCGTTCTAGAAGTCATTTGTATGGATGGTTTTGCAGGGTTGGTAAGATCGATATAAGCAATCTCTTGAGGATTTATTTGCTTAGGTAAGGGTCGTCGCATTTGCTCTAACACCTGGAGTTGCTCGCTTAAGCGCGAGCTATAAGCACCCAAATGTACGGTTCCTAGTTCGGTTTTTAGAATCAAATTGTTGGGATTTTGCCAATCAATTTCGCTGACTTTAATATTGAGGTTGCTCACAGCTTGGTAAAGTTGGTTCCAATGAGGTTGATACTGTTCTACTTGCCCCACAACTTTGAGTTTAGGCATTTTGAACTTACCATTAGGCGAGGCATAACTTTGCTGAGGTATCCATACTCCATCTTCGGCGATTAACCCTGGAGTCGAACTTTTGGTTAAAGCGATCGCCACGGGGATTCTTTCAGTAACTTGCACTGTCAAGCTGGGTGGAAATAGCTTGCGCGTCACGCTGGCATCGGCAATTGTGGGCTGGGTTTCCAAAGATTGAGCTAGAGCTTCAGGTTTAATTTCTAATAAAGTTTGCGGGTAAGAAATTTTTAATAACGATTGAATTGCTTGCTTTGATAGCAGTTTGTTCCCCACAACATTAATTTGCCTAGATTCTCTCACTACCCAAATCGGTTGCGTTGCAGCCCAAACTAATCCCCCCAAAAGCCCGCCAATTGCCAAAGTTCTCCACACTGATTTAATTTGTTTTAGTCGTCTATGGCGGCGCAGAATCAAGCGGCGCTGAGCCAATTCTCCTTGAGAAACTGAGGCAATATTGTTCATACTAAAGTTACAATTTAGTTTATTAGTGTAGCTGGCTTATTTCCTTGCTTGGCAAGTAATACTTTTTTCTAAAACTAAATTTTCCCCGCTCGAACAGAACGAGGAGTTAATTTTTTGAGTATATTACCATAATTCTCTAAAATTGCTAGGGAAAATTTAAAATCAATTTTAGCGCGATCGCATTTTTTTGCCTGTAGGAATAGATGCAATCAGGCGGCGAGTGTATTTTTGTTGAGGCGAACGGTAAATACTTTCAGCCGACCCCTGCTCGACAATTTGTCCTTGATTCATGACTAAAATGCGATCGCTCATAAACTTAACTACATTCAAATCGTGAGAGATAAAAATGTACGTCAAGTTAAATTCTTGTTGCAACTCCTTGAGTAGGTTCAATACTTGCGCCTGCACCGAGACATCTAAGGACGAAACCGATTCATCGCAGATGATAAACTTAGGTCGCAGCGCCAACGCCCGCGCAATACAAATTCTTTGCCGTTGACCGCCCGAAAATTCGTGAGGATAGCGATTTACTAAAGCAGGATCTAGTCCCACTCTTTCTAATAATTCTTTGGCAATTTTACGTCGATTGAGATCGCTAGATCCCCTACCATGAATTACCAATGGCTCAATAACCGCATCGCCAATTTTTAGGCGGGGATCGAGAGAACTAAAGGGGTTTTGAAAAATAATCTGCATTTCCTGCCGCAGGTTTTGCAAAGCATGACCTCGGAGTGCAGCGACATTTTGCCCTTCAAACATGACACTGCCACTTATGGGAGTAATTAAGCGCAGCAAAGTCCGTCCCAAGGTCGTTTTACCGCAGCCAGACTCGCCTACTAAGCCCAAAGTTTCCCCAGGGTAAACTTGAAAAGAAACCCCCTTAACTGCCATTACATAGCGTTTGGTTTGACCAAATGCCCCAGCTTGAGAAAAACCTACTTGCAAGTCGCGGACATCTAGCAAAGGCTTTTGCTCAGAGAGGTGGGCTAAACGTTGCTGTAATGCCTCTGGGGTGACTTCTGGGGGTGGAGAGGGGCTTTTTTCTTTAATTTGCACCTCATTGCTATTTGTTGCCTTTACAACTTCCATAAAGTCAGCAACTGTGAGCAGATATTGCGATCGCACTTCCAAGTCTGGGCGACAAGCGAGTAAACCTTTAGTGTAGGGGTGCTGGGGTTTAGTAAATACAGATTCCACACTTGCACATTCCACAATTTGCCCTTGGTACATTACCGCGATTGTGTCAGCAATTTCTGCCACCAATCCCAAATCGTGAGTAATAAAAATCATCGCCATTTGACGGCTTGAACTCAATTCTCGAAGCAAGTCAAGAATAGTAGCTTGTACCGTAACATCCAAGGCAGTAGTAGGTTCGTCGGCAATTAAAACGGCGGGGTTACAAGAAATTGCCATAGCGATCGTTACTCTTTGCAATTGACCGCCAGAAAGTTGATGGGGATAGCGATCAAGTAAGGCTTGTTTTTGCTCGGCAATTTCTCGCTCTAACTTGCGTTTATCTTGTCCTAAAGCTGCTTTAGTCGCAATTAATTGAGCTGCTAATTCTTCGTCACTAGCCAATAACTTAACTTCTTGAAGCAAACCTAATGCTATGCGTCGCGCTTCTTTTTTTGATACTTTTTGATGGCGCAATATAGCTTCTATCAACTGAAATCCACAAGTGTAGACTGGGTTGAGGGCGCTCATTGGCTCTTGAAACACCATGGCAATTTTGCCGCCTCGGTAGGACAGCATTTGCTCTTGGGATAGCTTTAATAAATCTATCCTCGGCGTTTGTTCAGACTTAAACCAGATTTCGCCGCCGCTAATTATTCCTGGACTTGGAACTAAACCCATCAATGCTAAAGATGTGATGGATTTACCCGATCCTGATTCGCCGACAATTCCTAGAGTTTGACCTTGTTCCAACTTAAAGGAGATACCTTGAGCGGCGGAAATTACCTTTTCGTCTGTAATAAATTCAACTTGCAAATTGCGAACATCTAAAACAGTTTCACTCATAGGAATTGTTGGGCGCACAACAGAAAATTAACTGATTTTAACAGTGCTTCTCGTTGCTTTCTGTACGTTTAACTAATATTTGTATTTTGAGCCGTCAGCTACGCGCGTAGCTGACAGAAGTTTTAAAACGGAATATCGTCTACATCAGCGTTGCTACTATAGTCTGGTTGCGGTGCTGGAGGTTCGGGGCGAGTAAATGTACTGCCACTACTTTCTTTTTCTTCTTCGTAAGCATTTGTCGTAGTTGGATTATAGCTAGATCCGGCAGCTACAGGCGATCGCGTTTCATAATTGGTTGCGTCTTCCGTGCTGCTGACGGCAGAACCCATATCGATCCCCGCACCGAGGGGATGAATTTTTTGTACTGTTAATTCGGCTCTTTTTTCTTTGTAGCCATCTAATTGAACGCTGTTCATCGTCAAGCGTCCTTCAATAATTACGCGATCGCCTTGATGGTAAGATTTTTGAATCTCTTGAGCCAAGTTTCCCCAGCCGACTACCTTTAGTCTTGATGGCGTGTCTTGACCGCGCTCGGAAAACTCTACCAACATTTCGGAAATCGCCATTTGGTCGGCGGTAAAGCGCAACTGCGGTTCTTGAACAATTTGAGCCATTAAAATGCAACTATTCATAAAGATTTGCTTCCTAACAAATTTTTGGTGAGTTTGAGTAGATAAATAAGGAGAGACAATGCTCTCCCTGCCTTTGCTTATCCCACTACAGTTTCTTGAGTGTTGATTTCTGTACTTACCTCTTGCTCTTGTTCGACGAATGTTTGAACGCGAGTGCGGTACTCTCTTAAACTCTTATCTACCCAATCTCTATCATTACTGTTAGCGTACAAATGTACCAGTGGTTCGCTGGCATCCGGCAAAATTAATATCCAGTTATCATTTTGAGGATTAATAATTTTGACTCCATCGACTAGCTCTAGCTCTTGGGCGGGGTGCGTTTCTACCAAATGTCGCATCAGCGATCCCTTCACAGTCCACGGACAACGCACGGTGTAAGTTTTGTGATAAACGCGCGGCAATTCTGTCCGCACCGAAGCAAGACTCCGCTCTTGGATAGTCAGCATCTCAATTAGCTTGGCAATCGAGAACATGGCATCAAACCCTGGATGCAACTGCGGGAAAATAAAGCCAATATCGCCGCTTCCCCCCATTACTACATTGGGATCGTTTTGACATTCTTCCATCAATGCTGTGGGGTTGGCTTTGGTTCGAATTACTTTACCATCATGGCGACGAGCAATTTGTTCTACCGCACTAGAAGCATGAATTGGTACTACGACTGTCCCCCTGGGATGAGCCGTCAAAATTGTATTTACCATTAGGGCTGTGAGTATTTCACCACGAATAGGCATCCCCGACTCATCAACTAAAATTAATTGTTCTCCATTGGCTGACACCTGCACCCCAAAGCTAGCTTTTAGTACCTCTACCACCTGACCCAACTGGGTGAGCAATTGCTCTCTTTCTAATGGAGAGACAGCAGAGGGTTTGAGACTGGCATTTAGCACTACCGCATCGCAGCCAAACTTGGCTAAAAGTTGAGGTAATATTGCCCCAGAAACAGAGTAAGTGTAATCAATAACTACCTTGGAATTGCTGTGGCGAATTGCTCCTACATTCAAATTTTTCTCAAAAGCCGTGCAGTAGGTATCGATCATTTGAATTGGATACGTTACATTACCAATTTCATGAATTTGCACCCGCCGCAAGTCTTCTTTGAAGTAAGAACCCTCAATTTTCTTTTCTTTGGACTTGGAAATATTAATGCCCTTAGAATCGATAAACTCAATTAAGATCGAATCTGGGCGATCGGGATGCAAGCGGACGTGAATCCCGCCAGCTACCGATAGAGTAGATACTACTGTCCGCGCCATGGGTAAAGCTGTAGCATCTAAGTTTTGAATATTTACGCCCACAGACATTAAACCCGCAATCAAACTCCGCGTTACCATCCGCGACATACTGCGCTGATCGCGCGATACTGTAACTTGACTGCCAGGTTTTAAGGTCGAACCGTAAGCTGCGCCTAACTTGACGGCAAATTCTGGCGTAATATCAATATTTGCTAGTCCCTGCACTCCGCGCTGACCGAATAAATTGCGCTGGGCGGTGTGACCCCAAATTAAATTGATATTTAAAGTTGCTCCCGATTCTATCTGTTTACTGGGCCAAACACGCACTCCAGGGCTAATTAAAGCTTCTTCTCCTACAGTGGATAAGGAGCCAACTACAGCGCCTTCTAGCACCTGCGCGCGGCGGTCTACGCGCGTACCGCGAGAGATGACGCAAGCCCTTAAATTTGCTTCTTCGCCGATAATTGCTCCATTCCAAATAATCGGACGCTTGATATTCGCATCATTACTAATTGTTACGTTGTCACCAATTACGGTTCCCGCATCAATTTGAACTCGCGCGCCAATTCGGCAGTTATCACCAATTAAGCAGGGAGTGGAAATTTTGGCAGTGGGATCGATAAAAGTATTTTGCCCGATCCAGAGATTGGGAGATTGCTCCTCGTAAGCATAGTCAAGCTTGACTTTGCGATGCAAACCGTCGTACTGACTCTCTCGATAAGCTTCTAAGTGACCGACATCGCACCAATAGCCTTGAGCGATGTATCCGTACATTGGCTCATCGCTTTCTAAGAGTAAGGGAAATAAATCTTTAGAAAAATCACACTCTTGATTTGCTGGCAAATATTCTAGGACGGATGGCTCTAATATATAAGTGCCAGTATTAACGGTGTCAGAAAAAATTTCGCTAGCGGATGGTTTTTCTAAAAAGCGACGAATGCGGTAGTCTTCATCTGTAATTACTACCCCAAATTCGATAGGGTTAGGGACGCGAGTTAATATTAATGTCGCTTTTGATTTTTTGCGCTTGTGAAATTCAATCGCGGCGGTGAGGTCAAAGTCGGTAATGCTATCGCCGCTAATTACTAAAAAAGTTCGATCTAAAAAGTCGGCAATGTTTTTTACGCAGCCAGCCGTCCCTAACGGCTGATCTTCTTCTACGGCATAAGTCATTTGTACGCCAAAATCACTACCATCACCAAAGTAATCGCGGAATACATCGGGTAAATAATAGAGAGTGGCAATTACTTCATTTATTTGATGTCGTTTGAGGAGATTGATGATATGTTCGGCAATTGGGCGATTTAAAATCGGCACCATCGGTTTAGGACAATCACAAGTTAGCGGTCTTAGCCGCGTCCCCGATCCTCCAGCCATCAATACTGCACGCATGATTTCTCCTTTGGGTGTTGGCAATTCGTCGCTAATTTAGAGCTAACGATCGCACTTTAATTATCTATTTTCTTATTTTTCTTTGCTTCTAAGATACTCCCACAAGACACATCCAGGGGAGGAAACAAAAATCAATTGGCGATCGCGCTCCTATACACTGGTATATAGAAGCAGTTATAAATAATTGCTACAGATGAGCGATCGCGGGTAACTTACTAGGGAGTGGCACAATCCCAAAAATGTATAATTATCTAATTGGCAGATTCAATTTCTATTTTGTCATTTCTCAAGAGGTTGAATAAGATGGGTAGTTTTATTACTTTAGTTTTACTAGCCGTCTACGGTGGCGGCGCATGGAAGTTTTGGAACGGTTTTACGCGCACTAATTTTAACGGTGCTTTTACCAATAGATTGCGTCTATCTTTACTATGGCCTTTTCTGTTAGCCTACAGTAAATCTTATCGGCAAAATTTTAGAAAGGCGCTCAAAGGCTAAAAAGCATTGTCAAGTTCTGAAGAATTTGCTTGCCGCCTGTGGCTAATTGGCGGTACTCAAGAAAGCGCCGTCATAGCCGCAGCGATTTCTTGTCATAGTAATATTTCTTGTTTAGTTTCTGTAACTACCGTTTCAGCGCGGAGGCTTTATCCCGATACTCCTAATCTCCAAGTCTGGATAGGACGTTTAAATTCTCAGGAGTTGGAGGAGTTTGTCCAACAGCAAAAGATTACGGCGGTTTTAGATGCGTCTCACCCTTATGCGGTGGAAATTTCCCTCAAGGCGATTTCTATTTGCCAAAAGTTGCAAATTCCTTATCTGCGCTACGAACGCCCAGCGATTCACAGTTTGCCAAACGAGGGAGTAATTGAACTAGATAGCTTTGATACTTTACTTACTGGAGATTATTTGACGGCGGCAAGGGTGCTTTTAACTGTTGGTTATAGATTTTTGCCATTATTTCAGACCTGGCAAGCTAAAGCTACTTTGTTTGCCAGAATTTTACCAAGCCCCATCGCCCTCCAGACCGCCTTAGAGGCAGGTTTTACCCCCGATCGCCTAATTTGTCTGCGTCCGCCAATTTCGGCAGATTTAGAGCGCAGTCTTTGGCAGCAATGGCAGATCGATCTTATTGTCTCTAAAGCCTCTGGTAGTCCCGGCGGTGAAGACGTTAAGCGCCTTGTAGCACAGCAATTGAATATTCCTTTGATTTTGGTAGATAGACCTGTTGTTGCCTATCCTCAGCAAACTAGCGACTTGGCAGTGGCGGTAGAGTTTGCGATCGCCTTTGCCTGAAAATTTACTCGATAAATTGAATAAATCGGACTTTTTGCGGCAATAAAGCCTTGTATTTTGCAGATTTAGCTTCAATTTCTGCTAATTGTCCTAGGGCTAACCCTGTGGGATAGCCATATTTTTTCGCCACGCGATCGCTAGCAATTGTCAAAGCAGCGCGACTTCGCGTCACAAAATCCTCCAAATCATAGTCAGTATTGGGTGTGAAATAGTCTTTGACAACGGAAGACGGAGAATAGCAAAGAGATTCAGAACCGTCAGACCATTGAATTTGAAAGCGGAGTGCTGGTATAGGAAGCTATAAGTTGTTACTGGAGGCAGTTTTGATTGTTATTGCGCCTTTTTATTGGAAAAACCTGTCAAAGGCTGCTTTGCTAAATCCCAAAATACAATTGATTCTTGGTGCGAAGTTAAAACAAGTTGCGAATTTGATTGAATTTGTCCTATTTCTGCACAAACTAAATTTTGGTTGTGAAAACAAGATTTTCCCGCCGCCACATTATTAGGACGAACGCTAAGCAAAAATCCATAGCTAGGAAAACTCAGCAACCAACGATCTAAAGCTAGTTCTTGGGGACAAGGAATTGCATCTAAATTCAGCACCGCACCAGTGCCAGAAGTTTCTAGCAACATCAATAATGTGCCGATAATTCCGCCCATACTGATATCTTTACCCGCATCCCACAACTCATTTTCGGCTAATTGGGGTAAAATAGCCAAATTCTCGCGTAGCTGCACGGGATTAGCCGTAGTTGCCGCATTCCAAAAGTTGTATTGAGGGTGAGGCGTACCTTGAAAATCTATTGCTAATAGAATGCGATCGCCTGGTTGCGCCTTGAAGCTAGATATTAATTGCTTTGCCCGTCCTAAAATAGCTACAGATAAGGCATTATAGAGGCTGTGGCAGTTGGTATGACCACCAACAATAGGGGGATATTGTAAGCCTTTGAAGCTGCTTTCATACCCGCCCAAATAGCTTCGTTATCGCGGGTATTGCTCCACAAAGTATCAACAACAGCGATCAGAGTACCGCCCATAGCATAGATATCGCTGACATTTACCATAATTGCCGACCAGCCTGCAAACCAGGGAGCGCTATCAACTAATAAAGGCAACATACCTTCGGCGGCTAATAGTAGATATCCATCACCATCAGGGATTGCCGCACAATCATCTCCAAGCAGAACTTGAGAAGAAGTCCATTCTTCTCTATCCAAGGCTTGAGCGGCGGTTTGGATATCTTGCTTTTGCAAAAGACTGAGGGATTGATTTAGTTGCGCTGCAAGGGAAGATAACATCAGGAGGCAACAGTTGCTTGAAAATATGTAAGCGATCGCACTTCCGTGCTAGGAGGAGCAAAATTGAGATCGGCTTGCATTAAATGATGAGGGCGATCGCAAATTGTCATTTCTTGAGTAGATTGCCAGTGCAAACGTTGAAAAAAGCGCACGTTTTGCTGTTGTACGGTAGCGAGAAGCTGTTTGCAACCCCAAGTATTAGCCGTAACTACGGCTTTATAAATTAATCCTTTCCCCACTTGCCAGCCTTTACGGTAGTCTTGATGCGTCCCTAGCCTACCGCCGTACCATTTAGCCCGGTTCTATTTCATAAATTCGCACTACACCGACTACTTGGTTATGGGGAGAAATTGCCACGATGGGATATGCAATTTTATCGATTTCATCGCGATCGTCACCGGAAAATAGCTGTTGTTCTTGAGCAAAGATGGCACGACGCAGGGCGAAATAAGCATTAATTTCTTGAGAAGTAGTTGCTAATTTGAATTGATAATGTGACATAGATGTTAATGAATAAAAAATTAGCTTTCTTCTAGTCGCCTTTTCTAGCTGGCAAAACTTTGGATAGCCGAACAAGCCCCACACTTAGCGCAACCTGCCTTAATGTCTGTGGCAGACATCCCCGATCGTTGTAACAATTCCCCTACTTCTTGATAAAGCGCCAACATCCATTTACTGCTAGGGGTGGGATAGTTTGCTAAGGGAGTTCCGGTAATCGGCACAAAAGGCACGACAAAAGGGTACACACCGATTTGAATTAAGCGATCGCTCATTTCTACCAGCGACTTTAAGCTATCTCCCAAACCTGCTAATAATTCGGCTACTTCTGCAAGTTGTTCGGGGGTTTTTCTGGCGATAGTTCTCCCTGCTACTAAAGATTGCCCGAGCGCGCAAAACTGACAAGATGTTGACGTATCGCCGTAACGGATACAAGTTTGTAAAACGGTTGTCGCCAATACATCCTTACTGTGTAATAGAGCAATTTGCTTGTAAGGAATGCCGTCTGATGTAGTCAAACTGTAAAATTTAGGCTCTTGGGGAAAAGAAACCGCACCAATATCTACACCATTTAGTTGCAATCTTTGTTCTTTAACTGTGTAGGGCGAATTTGCTGCGGGACTGTTAAATATAGGAGCCATCACCGTAGTATCATCTAAAGTTACAGCTTTGGTGATCGGAAGGACCAGCCCCACCAATGCGCCCCGCCGCACCGATTTCAACGCTGGCTAATTTCAAACTCTTAGACTGAAGCTCTACAATCAACTGCTGTTTATTCATTCGGGTTTACGCTCCGCCCGCGAAACTTTCTTTGCACTTCTTGAATCGAAACATCGTTAATACTAGCTTCTCGCCTTTGCATCAAACCATTAGCGGCAAATTCCCATTGTTCGTTGCCATAGGAGCGATACCAGTTGCCAGCAGCATCATGCCATTCATACTCAAAACGGACAGAAATGCGATTGTCGGTAAAACTCCAAAGTTCTTTTTTGAGCCGATAGTCTAACTCTTTTGCCCACTTGCGCTGTAAAAAAGCAGCGATCGCCTCCCGTCCGCTAAAAAATTCATCTCGATTGCGCCACTGGGAATCTTCTGTATAAGCTAAGGCAACTTTTTGAGGGTTGCAAGTGTTCCAAGCATCTTCAGCCGCTTGAACTTTGATTAGTGCGGTTTCGAGCGTAAATGGCGGTAAAGGCGGTTTTTCCATAATATCTAGTTTTTTCACTATTTGTTTTGACTTGCAGGTTCAGCTAGGGGATACTGCTCGAAGTTAACAGGTAAATCTGAAGGATTCATTACTGTTTGAGTATCCAAATTTACTTGCAATTGCAGTAATTCTGGGCGGGAGTAGTGACCTACACTGTCCATCATCCGCTTGCGCTTTGTAATTAGAGAGAAATCTAGATCGGCGATCGCCATGCCTTCTCCTTCGGTAATTGGCGTACATAAATGATTGCCTTCAGGGCTAATAATGGCAGTATTACAACCTCCACTCAAAACCTTTTGTAGCTTCTCATCGCTGGTAATTTGAGCGACTTGTTCTTTTGATAGCAAACCTGTGGCGTTGACGACAAAGCAGCCCGCGTCTAAACCATGATGGCGAATTGTTACTTCAATTTGGTCGGTAAAAATTTGTCCTACTAAAGAACCTGGAAACTGCGCGCAGTGGATTTGTTCGTGCTGCGCTATTAAAGCAAATCGCGCCAATGGATTGTAGTGTTCCCAACAAGCCAAAGCACCCAACTTCCCAACGGCGGTATCTAAAACTTTTAAACCCGCACCGTGGACGGCGGCGGCTCGGGTTGTGCGCGAATAATCCACTATGTCTCCTATTTAGAGCGTCCAAGTGTCGAGAATAAAGGCATTATCTTTGCGGTGCATCAAAATTAGATCGAGAACGTCGAGGGGGTTAATCGGACGAATCCCAGGAATTAAAGACGGTTCGCCATGTCCGTACAAAGCTTGCAAGGCAAAGCGACAAGCATAAACTTTGCCACCTTCGGAGATGAATTTAGTAATTTGATTGTTAAAATTTTGCTGACCGGGGAATGGTTCATCGCCAAGCTTAGGAAATCCGCGTTGAATACCGAGAGTTACTCCTGGGCCATAGAGCAAAATTGCTGTTTCAAATCCCTTACGCAGCAAGCGGGTTGCTTGCAATAAATTTATAAATCCAATCGAGCCTTCAAAGGCGACAGTATGAAATGTAACTAAAGCTTTTTCGCCAGGTTCGGCTTTGACATCGGGAAATACTTTTTCTTCGTAATCTACAAAAAAGTCACCAGTTTTGTGTGCGGGCGTTGTAACTTCAGGCATAATATTCTCCTTCGCAGAACTTAGTGCTAATACTAAGTTGCGCTCCGACATAGCAGCAGGGTTCCTGGGGTATAGCCACTTTTCCTGAATTAAGGATGATTTTTTAGAACGCAACTTGGTATAACTATTTGCTAGACTCTGATCGTCCTGCTAGATTAAGTGCTACCTAAGTCAGGGTTTTGTATTCATTCCTACGAAAGTTGCAAGCCTAACAATAAGGCTAGGAAAGGCGATCGCATCTATAAAAACACTAGGCAAATTTTATTTACACCTATCGATTTAGATAGGTAGTTGTTAAGAACCTAGGGCAATGTTATTGACACTCCCCGCTCTAAAGAGACGGGGATTCTTAATTGAACAGTCGCAATTGCAACGGCTCAAATAATATCTGTTTTTCAGGCAATGCCTTAGATATACAGTTCTTGCCCTGATGCCGTTTGCCCGTTGGGGCGGCATCATAACTGACAAGCGTAACTTTGGGACAGTCCGCCCCTAGGTTTTTAACGTCTTTGCTGACGAATTTCAAATTGGCTCGTTTCAATATTGTTCTTGATGCTTGAGTATCGGCATGGTCGATATGACCGCACTCCTCACATACAAACTTTTCACCGTCTCGATTAGCTTTGCTAATATGACCGCAATCAGAACATTCTTGGGATGTATGTTTTGGGTTAACCGATAATACAGGTTTACCAACTTTAGTTGCTAACCAAGCAATTTTTGCAAACAGTTCTCCCCAACTAGCATCAGAAATAGACCGATTTAGACCGCGCTTTGCCGATTGACCGTTAGGCATGAACCGCCCCTTTATTCTTTTGGGCTTGCAGCGTGATTTCATACCTTTAATATTTAGGTCTTCACGGACAATAGCCGATGCCGTTTCTACTACTCTTTTAGCTGCTTTCCAGCCCAAATCGTTGCGCTTGCCTGCTATTTTTTTGTGAAGAACAGCAACAGCAATACCTGCTTTTTTGCGATTATTAGAACCTTTTACTTTACGGTTAACGCGGCGTTGTCTAATTCTTAGTTGGCGGCGGGTCTTTTTATTAGTTGCAAGAAAAGGGTTTTCAATAAAAGATCCGTCTGTTAGAGCAATCAGTTTGTTAATGCCAACGTCGATTCCTACAGCAGAAGTGACCGTTTCAATTGGTGCAATTTCTGGCAAGGGTTCGGGTAGATTAAGCAGTACACTTATGTACCATCCGTCTGCTTCTTTTAACACCGTAACGGTTCTGATATCGGCATCTTCAGCTATTGTACGGCTGTCTAAATATCGCATATTCCCCAATCCAGGAAGATAAATATGCGAGTAGCATCTTTTATGGTTTGAAGTACGATTAACTGTTAATTTTGCTTGAGTTGGTTTGTACTGAAAGCTGTTAAAGTTAGCTGCTTTGCAAAAGGCTGGGAAACCTCGTTTATGGGTGAAGAAACCAGAATAAGCAGTATCTAATTTAGCTAAATTGCCTTGCAAAACATCAGCATTAATACGACCATAAAACGGATTAGTCGCCCTTAATTCGGTTGTTTTAGCAGACTGTACCCCACTAACGGTAAGCCATTTGCCATCTTTTTTAGTTAAAACTAAAGCCGACATTACCCCATGTTTAACTACTGGGCAGGTTAGCGGACAAAAAGAACCGTACTCGATGCGAGTATCAATGTCGCAGAATGCTTTGTACTCATACATTACGCTTTGGTCGCAGTTTTGATTATTCGATTCAAACCCGATTTGTCGCTCTCTCAGGCAATAGTTACGATGTTTCCGCAAGGTCACAAGCCACTCAGCCATTAGGGTTCGTTGCCCCTTATTTGGTTGTAACTTGTAATTCCAGCGTACTTGCATCGTTTTTATTTTGTAGTTATTTTTAAAGTAAACTACAACGAAAACAACGTCAATACTTTTGGGCTATGCGAAAAACATCTTACGAATATCGACACTACAACCACGCGGTAGGGTTAAGCGTTGTGCATTTAGTTTGGATTCCTAAGCGTAGAAAAAAGGTATTAGTTGGCAAAGTTAGAGATAGGATTTTTGAGATATTCTCGGAACTAGCGATTG
>NZ_JBYCCV010000010.1:0-93055 GCF_057473825.1 Aliterella sp. E5.1 | reverse complement strand
ACGTCTGTTGGCAAACAGGACAGAGATAGCGTTGATGTCCGTTGGGCATCTTGCCGTGTTTATGGGCTTTAGAATGATCACACAAAGGGCATTGCATGGACGAGTTGCAGATGAGAGATCCCCTCTAATCTACCAATCCCACGTTTATTTGACGCACTACCCTTTAAAATTTGTCAAATATGCCTTTTTTGATGCCAATTCCAAGCATGAGCCAATATTTCTTTTAGGGCTGGGTACTTAGGTTCCCAGCCCAAAATATTTCTAGCTTTATCGCTACTGCCGACAAGAATTGGCGGATCTCCAGGACGGCGATCGCTCATCACTACTTTTATCTCTCGGCCTGTGAC
The DNA here is from genome assembly GCF_057473825.1 of Aliterella sp. E5.1. Taxonomy (NCBI): domain Bacteria; kingdom Bacillati; phylum Cyanobacteriota; class Cyanophyceae; order Chroococcidiopsidales; family Aliterellaceae; genus Aliterella; species Aliterella sp. E5.1. The sequence goes on along the minus strand of NZ_JBYCCV010000010.1, from coordinate 92,708 downwards.
GATCCTTGCTGTATCAATTGCTTCTTTGACAGAAAATCCTTGACCGTTGCCTAAATTAAATACAGTAGTATTTCCCCCATTTAATAAGTATTCCAAACCAAGAATATGAGCATCGGCTAAGTCTGTGACGTGAATATAATCACGGATGCAGGTTCCATCGGGGGTAGGATAATCAGTGCCAAAAACTGACACCGAATCGCGTTTACCTAGCGCTGCCATCAACACTAAAGGTAGCAGATGAGTTTCGGGGTTATGATCTTCTCCTAGCAAGCCGTTGGGATCGGCTCCGGCGGCATTGAAGTAGCGAAAACAAACAGATTTTAGACCGTAAGCCACATCAAAATCTTGCAAAATTCGCTCTACCATTAATTTAGTAGCGCCGTAGGGATTAATCGGATTTTGGGAGTGGTCTTCGGTTATTGGGACGGTATGAGGTACACCGTAAGTAGCGCAAGTAGAAGAAAACACAAAATTCTTAATTGAAGCAGCGATCATTGCTTCTAACAAAGTTATCGTTCCAATTACATTGTTGCGATAATATTTAGCTGGGTCATTAACAGATTCTCCTACATAAGCGTAGGCGGAAAAGTGCATGACTGCGGCAATATTACGGCTGGCAAATAGTTTATCAAGCAAAGAGCGATCGTTAATATCACCAACAATTAGCTCTGCTTTGAGTACATTTTCTACTAAGTCTCGATGTCCGTAAACCAAGTTATCGAGAATAATTACTTCATAACCTGCATTCATCAGAGCAAGCACTGCATGGGAGCCAATATATCCTGCTCCCCCCGTAACTAAAATAGTAGGTTTTACAGGTGTCATTTTTTCTCCTTTTTACCTCAACTTTACTTAGTTTAATCGAGGTGTCTTACTAAACAAAAAATCCATCAGCAAAATGCTAGATGGATTTTTAGATTTATGGAGCTTACGGGAATCGAACCCGTGTCCAAATTGGGTATTGACTCCCCGTTCATTCACAGGTTTATCCTATCTAATCCTCAAGGCGGGAACCGTCCCTTATCCCGGACGGTGGGATGCACTGGTTAAGTCTTAACTAGCAAACCACCCAGAGAACATTTGCTAGAGCATCCGTTGGGGGTTGGTCTATAGTCCTTAACGGAGTCAAACTATAGACGCTCACAGTGGACGAGAGTTTTTAGGCTACGGCTACTGCTTTACGAGCGAAAGGAACGATGTTGTTCGCATTTACTTTTTTTTGAGTCTTTGATTTACGAGAGGAGACTCGCTCTCGACCTGCATCACAGAGTAGCTTTCGCCAACCTGTCGAAACCTTTAAAGCCCCGCGTTCTCCTATTATAGTTCGTTATTAGGAAATTGACATCTTGAGCAATTAGTTGTTGCTGGTAGGGTTGGTTGTAGGATGCGATCATGTTTGGTGATTATTACTATATGAAAGTTTTCGTATAACTTGCCGATTACTAATGGATCAAGAAAGCTTGCATATAATCAATAGTTAGATGTTTCGATAGAAGAACAAGTGCCTGAAGATATAAACACACTAGACATGGATGCTCTACTTTTTGTAGACACAAATATTCTTCTTGACTTTTATCGTATACAAAAATCAGACATAAGCATGAAATATCTTAAACAGTTGGAGGCTTGCAAAGAACGATTAATAATTGGCTCTCAGATCGAAATGGAATGTAAAAAAACAGACAAAAAGTTATTGTTGAATCACTGAAACAGTTTTCAACTCCTGATTGGGCCAAGTTAACTACGCCTGCTCTAGTTATTGGACTTCAGGCATCACAGATGATAGAGAAAAACCGTAAAGAAATTATAAGTCAATACAAAGTAGTTAATAAAAAAAATTCAGGAAATTCTAACCAACCCCTCGCAAAATGATCCTGTATTTCAATCTCTACAGAGATTGTTTGGAATTACTTCCCCGTACAACTTGGCTCGTGAGTCAAAAGAACGTTTTAAAATTCGACGTTTAGCTCGCAAGAGATTTTGTTTGGGATATCCACCTCGAAAATCTAATGATACTTCTATTGGAGATGCTGTTAATTGGGAATGGATCGTTCAATGCGCCATGGATAGTCATAAAGATATCGTAATTGTTACCAGAGATAACGACTACGGAGTTATTTATAATGAACAATCCTATTTAAATGACTGGTTGAAGCAAGAGTTTAGACAAAGAGTAAGTCGGCGGCGGAAAATCTTTCTCACACACAAATTATCAGTAGGACTAAAAATTGTTCATGCAGCAGTTACTGAAGAAATGGAAAAAGCAGAGCAACAGCTAATTGAGTGTCAAAACATCCTAGATGATTTTCATCAGAAGAATATAGGAGAGTTTACGATGTGAGTCCACTCATACCTAAATAACCCTGTTTTATTTGTAACGCAATCGCGCTTTGAGTTATTAGTAGAGTAGAGCGATTAGGTTGTGAAATGCGATCGCACTTCCAGAAAAATGTTATTTATTGGTGACAATGAAACAGTATTTGGCAGTGATGCTTTTAAAGGCGATCTGTTGGTGTTCAGTCTCAGCAAGCAAATTCAGCGTTTGGATAAACTAAAGAAGTGCTAACTTCACTTTGCTAGGAAACCGTGAAAGCATGATAAACCGAGAGCAATTGATTCAGGAACTCGAACAAGCTCCCGACGAGCTAGTACAAACAGTGCTGGATTTTTTTACATCGGGTTAAGGCTATACCCAAAAAACATCCTTTGACGAAGTTCGCAGGAATTTTAAGTGACTCAGAGGCGGAAGAACTACAACAAGAGATAGCAAAAGAGCGTCGCCAGGTAGATTTGAATGAGTGGTGAGATTGCCCTAGATACCTCTGTTACGGTTCGTTTCTTGAATGGAGACACAACGATTCCTGAAAAAGTGCTGACATTACCGGAAATAGTTTTACCAATGTTTGCTGTCGGAGAATTGCTATTTGGTGCAGAAAACTCTACACGTTTGGTAATAGTTTCTAATATTTTGAAGTCGCTAATTTACCATTTATGCAACAGGTCTATTTTTACCTAATTAAGCAAACAAAAAGCGCTAGAATTTCTAGCGCTCTTAACAAATTCTAATTAATGTGCTGATTAAGTTAAGGCTTCCGCACCACCAACAACCTCTAGAATCTCTTGAGTAATCGCCGCTTGACGGGCTTTGTTGTAAGTCAACGACAGGTTGCCAATTAGTTCTTTGGCGTTGTCGCTGGCGCTGTTCATCGCTGTCATCCGGGCTGCTAGTTCGCTGGCTGCCGATTCTTGCAATGCTCGTAGTAGCTGGTTATTTAAGTATAACGGCAACAAGGCATCCAGAATTTGTACCGGATCTTGCTCGAATAACATATCACGGGGAAAAGGACGAGCTTCGGTAGTAACTCTTTGTCTTTCCACCTCAAACTCACCGCCGCGAGTTGTCAATCTAAAGATTTCATCATCCGCCGCCTCTAACCCTTGGGGATCTAGAGGTAGCAACGTTTGAACTACTGGGCGAGAGCTAATTAGTGAAACGAATTTGGTATAAACCAATTCAATTCTGTCTACACTCTCAGATAAAAACAAGGACAGCAGTTGATCGGCAATATTAGACGCTTCTGCTGCCGTTGGAATCTGCTCTAAGCCCGTATAAACGCCCTCAATAGGCTGAGTGCGGCGCTGGAAGTATTGAGAAGCTTTACGACCAACTAGAATGTACTTGTAGTCACGTCCTTCGGCTTTGATTTCCTTAGCGCGATTTTCTGCCCGACGGATAATATTGCTATTGTAACCACCACATAAACCGCGATCGCCAGAAATGACTAATAAGCCAATAGTTCCGACTTGGCGCTGCTTAAGAAGGGGCAAATCCGCTTCTTCAAACCTTAAACGAGTTTGTAACCCAAATAATACTTGAGCCAAGCGATCGGCAAACGGACGAGTTGCAATTACTTGTTGTTGCGCTCTCCGTACCTTAGCTGCCGCTACTAGGCGCATAGCTTCAGTGATTTTTTTGGTATTTTTGACTGAATTGATGCGATCGCGAATTGCTTTGAGATTAGCCATATTTTTATTACCTCTAATAACAATTTAGCGATTAGCCATCCTAACCGCTAAATTGCTAACAGCTTATACCGATGCCATGAAGGTTTGCTTGTACTCGTTGATGGCTTCTTTGAGAAGTTTCTCGGCTTCATCGCCTAGCTTCTTCTCGCTGCGGAGTAATTCGCCGTATTGAGCTTTGCTGCTTTTTAGATAATCCCGCAGTCCTGTAGTGTAAGCAGATATTTGGTCTACATCGATGTCATCTAAGTAGCCGTTAATTCCGGCGTACAGAATTGCTACTTGGTCGCCGACAGATAAGGGCGAGTATTGAGGCTGCTTCAATAGTTCTTGCAGGCGCTTACCCCGTGATAGCTGATTTTGGGTAGCTTGGTCTAAATCGGAAGCAAACTGAGCAAATGCTGCTAAATCGTCATACTGAGCAAGTTCTAGCTTAATTTTTCCAGCTACCTGCTTCATCGCTTTAGTTTGAGCCGCCGAACCTACCCTTGATACGGAAATACCAGGGTTTACCGCCGGACGCAAGCCAGAGTTAAACAAGTTGGAAGATAAGAAGATTTGCCCGTCCGTAATCGAAATTACGTTAGTCGGAATGTAAGCCGATACGTCTCCAGCTTGAGTTTCGATAATAGGTAAGGCGGTCATGCTACCTTCACCGAGTTCGTTACTCAATTTTGCAGCCCGCTCTAGTAAACGGGAGTGGAGATAGAATACATCGCCGGGGTAAGCTTCCCGTCCTGGTGGACGACGGAGTAATAGCGACATCTGACGATAAGCTTGGGCTTGCTTGGAAAGATCGTCGTAGATAATTAAGGTTGCTTTGCCTTTATACATAAAGTATTCAGCCAAACTTGCGCCTGTGTAAGGAGCTAAGTATTGCAGGGTAGCTGGAGCATTGGCATTAGCTGTAACTACGATGGTGTATTCCATCGCGCCTTTTTCTTGCAGCACGTTGACGATATTCGCTACTGTAGAAGCTTTTTGTCCGATCGCTACATAAACGCAAATTACATCTTCGCCTTTTTGGTTAATGATGGTATCAACGGCGATGGATGTTTTTCCAGTTTGGCGATCGCCAATAATCAATTCTCGTTGGCCGCGTCCTACAGGAATCATTGCATCAATAGCCGTGATCCCAGTTTGCATTGGTTCGTATACCGAACGACGTTCAATAATTCCGGGTGCGCCGGATTCAATCAAACGGCTTTCGCTAGTATTAACATCGCCTTTACCATCAATGGGACGAGCTAGAGCATCTACAACTCTACCAATCATCGCATCGCCGACGGGGACTTGAGCAATTTTTCCGGTGGCTCTAACCGAGCTACCTTCTTGAATATCGCGCCCTTCACTCATCAATACCGCGCCTACGTTGTCTTCTTCGAGGTTTAAGGCGATACCAATCGAGCCATCTTCAAATTCGAGTAATTCCCCAGCCATGGCTTTTTCTAAGCCATAGATCCGGGCGATCCCGTCTCCTACTTGTAATACCGTACCAACGTTATCAACTTTAACGTTTTGGTCGTACTGCTCAATTTGCTGCTGGATAATGCTGCTAATTTCGTCGGGTCTAATACTAATAGCCATGTTTATCTTCGGTGATTTAGGATTGTTTGACTAAAATAAAGGGGATTTAATTCCCTCTCAAATTGCCTTGCGCTAAGAAAACTTTCAACTAGCCTCTAGTTAAGCTTAAAGACAGGCGACGCAACTGACCTCGAAGACTAGCATCAATTACTTGAGAGCCGACTTTAACGATCGCTCCAGCAATTAATTCTGAATCAAGTTTCGTATCTAGCTCGACTTCGCGGGCGTTGGTCATCGATTTGACTTTATCTTTAATCGATTGCTGCTGTTCTTCGCTCAGTTCTACGGTAGATGTTACTTCTGCTAAAACTGTTTGATTTAGTTGGCGCAAAAGATTCAAATACTGCTGACAAATTCCTTCTAACAATAATATCCGTCGCCGATCTACCAGTATTCGCAAAAAGTTACGCAAATAAGGATGAACGCGATCGCCTATTACTTGTTCTAATACCTGCTTTTTGTCTTGTTCTTTCACAAAAGGATTAGCTACAAAGTTCTGCAACTGGTCGGAAGATTGCAGCAAACTTAGCAAAGAGCGGACATCTGCGCCAATTTCCTCGGTAATGTTTTGCGATTTTGCCGAAGACATTAGCGCCTGAGCGTAAGGCATTACTACTTCTGAATCTATACCGCCACTTCCTTTCATTAGGCTTCACTCCCTAATAGCGTTATGCTACGGTCTAATAATTTCTGTTGAGCATTGCTATCTACTTGCTGACGTAGTTCTGATTCTACTTTTTGCAAAGCTTTAGCGACTACTTGCTGGCGCAGATCGGCGATCGCTCTTTCCGTTTCTGTATTCAAGTCATTCGCTGCCATTTGTTTCATCTGCTCTACGTCTTTTACTGCTTGAGCTAAAATTGCTTCTTTGGCAGCTTGGGCGTTTTCTTCCGCAGTTTTGCGTATCCTTTGAGCCTCAGCTTGAGCTTGAGTTAGCTTTTGTTGAGCCTCAGACAAGGCTGAAGCGGCTTCTTTGGCGCTTTTCTCCGCCGCTTGAATTTCGGTGGCAATCCCAGCTTTGCGCTCAGTCAAAATATTGGTTAACAGCCCCCGACCAAAGTAAAACAATACCCCAATCAAAATGGCTAGATTAATGATATTTGTTTCAAAAATGTCGAGATTGAGACCAAAACCGCCTTCGGCTTCCGCGTGGGCTGTACCTACCTCGGCGGCGGCGGTGAGTAAATAACTTCCGATTATATTCATCTACAACTGCCCTGCTCGATTGCTAATAAAATAAATTTGGTTGTTAGTGTGTGGCAATTGCTTTATCTAGCTGGCTCTAGCAGTTTGTCCATAATTTGCCGACTCAGAGCCTCTACTTGTTGCTCCAATGAGCGCATTGCTTCAATCTTTTGCTTGTCTATCTCTTGTTGTGCCTGTTCTCTTTGGCTTTGAGCTTCTTTTTGAGCTTCGGCAACTTTTTGACTCGCAATGGTTTGAGCTTCGCCTTGGGCAGTAGTAATCACTGATTGAGCCTGTTTCCGGGCTTCGTTTAACTGCTGCTTGTATTGGGCTGCCAATTGTTCGGTTTTAGCTAGGCGATCGCGGGCATCCGTTTTGTTGGTACGAATATAATTAGTGCGATCGTCCAATACTTTAGTAATTGGCTTATAGAAAATTACATTCAATAAAGCTGCTAGGAGGAGAAACTGCAATGCCATTAAGGGCAAAGTAGCGTCAAAATCAAACATTGTTTTCCCCTTGGACTAGAACAGCAATTTTAATTACAGGCAACATCATTCAACCTTTGATAAATTCAATAAACCCCTAACTGCGGTGGGGGTAATTACCTTAATCACTCTTAATTAACTTGCTCTAAGTGTAGAGACGCGATTTCCACGTCTCTAAAAATGCGACTTTTCTTAGGAAGCGAAAGGATTAGCAAATAGCAATACTAAAGCAATAACTAGACCGTAAATGGTAAGAGATTCCATGAACGCCAAGGTTAGTAGTAAAGTACCGCGAATTTTGCCTTCTGCTTCTGGTTGACGAGCAATACCTTCTACCGCTTGTCCGGCAGCATTTCCTTGACCAATACCAGGTCCGATTGCAGCTAAACCAATTGCTAAAGCAGCAGCGATTACAGAAGCAGCAGCGACTAATGGATCCATGATGATTTCCTTACCTAAAATGTACAAAAAATGAACGTTAACAGATGCGTATTTTACGCGCTATTTAGTGCGATCACACTCAACTGAGGGCTATGAATGCTCCTCGTGTTCTTCAGAGCCATGCCCCTCTAGTGCTTCATGGATGTACGCGGCGGCTAGGGTGGCAAAAACTAGAGCTTGAATGGCGCTAGTAAATAATCCCAAAGCCATTACGGGCAGTGGTACAAACAAGGGAACGAGTAAAACTAATACTCCCACCACCAATTCATCCGCCAAGATGTTACCAAATAAACGGAAGCTTAGGGAAAGGGGCTTGGTGAAATCTTCTAAAATTGCGATCGGTAGTAGTATCGGTGTGGGTTCGATGTATTTTGTAAAATACCTCAAACCTTTTTTACTAAAACCTGCGTAAAAGTACGCCAAAGAAGTCAGTAAAGCCAGGGCTACGGTGGTATTGATGTCATTAGTGGGTGCGGCTAATTCACCTTCTGGAAGTCTAATCAACTTCCAGGGGATTAATGCACCCGACCAATTTGATACAAAAATGAACAGAAATAAAGTTCCAACAAATGGAACCCAAGGACGGTATTCTTTTTCACCGATTTGGTTTTTTGCTAAATCCCGAATGAACTCTAGGGCGTATTCCATAAAATTTTGGATGCCGCTAGGAATTCGTTGGATATTTCGAGTTGCAGCTAGAGAAGCTATCACTAGAAGGGAAATTACAAACCAGGAAGTAAGAAATACTTGTCCGTGAATTTTGAGACTGCCCAATTGCCAGTAGAAATGCTGACCGACTTCTAAGGCGGCGAGGAACTTATAGTTAAAGGCGTTTAACACACTGAGCATTTCCATTGCGGAAGTTTTCGATCCTAAAGTTTTAGGAGTTAACTTGCGATTTTTTCAAAACCTAACTTCTTTAAGAGTCAGGAGTAAAAATCGTGCGGAGCGTATACACGAGGAGCGTGGCTTTGTAAGTCAGAAATCCCAAGAATACGGGCAAGATTTGCAGATGATCCCATTGACTTGCTACAACTAGCAATCCAATCAGCAGTGCAAATCGATTTTTACTCAACTGGGGGCTTTCTACGCCAAGTTGCTCGACATTTTTACCCAACATTTTCAAGTAAACCACACCAGTGCATGACCCGATCAGATAATTTAGGGCAATGTTAAGCGAGTAAAAAATCCATACAGAGATAAAAATTATCCCGGTCAAAACCAGGGTAATTGAAAACAACTCTTTGGAGAGTTGATAAAATTCCTGCATCGATTTTCCCGATTCTGAAGGGGCAGAATCGGGGGAAGAATTTTCTTCGACTTCGGGTGTGGTCGTGGGTTCGTTTGACAAGCTCACAGGACTCGCAAACCGTCATTAATTAAGTGGTTTGACTCCAAAGAGCCAGAAAAGATCGTAGCACAGGTGTGGTAACGATTCTTTAAAAATAATTAACTAGGTGTAAGCATAACTAACTGTTGAGAAAGTAATTGTCTTACTTTCTCTAAGTCCAACGGTACTTTTATCAAGATTTCGCCTACAGTTTTGGTTGAATTGCGAAGCCCTGCGTGCGCGCTTGCGCTATCGCACTGTTGCAAAAACTCAAACTCAAGTTGCGATAAATTGACAATTTGGTAATCGTAGTTAAATAAGCACTTACTTTCCCAACCTTCCATACACGGATGACGTTCGGGAATTGCCGCTAAAAGGGTTTCATCAACTGACCAATCGTTTTTAGGTAAAGGCGCACGTCCTAAAAAGAACTCGTAATGAGTGACTTCAGGGTCTAGTAATTCAATCAAACGGTAAATTTCGCGATCGCTTAATTTTTCTACCCTTTCCTGTAACGAGGGCTCTTTGCCCAAAAGTCGCTCTATTTGCCAAAAATTAGGATTAGAAAAGCCTAAAAAGGCTAACTCTGAAGCATCAATGAGTTCAAACAAAGTTTCAATATTGTAGTCAATCTCTTGGGGATGGACGTACATATCAGCAAAACATTCATCGCGCTGATTTTCCATTGACCAACGCTCTTTTTCTCTCTTGACAAGGCGGTTGTTTTCTGGTAGTGCAGAAAAGAGTTTGCGTCCAACTTCAACACCATCGCGGTAATCACCAATCTTGTCATTTTGGAGGAGGGCGATCGCGCGCTGCATCAAACGAATTTCCCAGCGTCCCAATTCTCCATAGACAAAAATGTGCATCAAGCCGCCGGGAGCTACCTTTTTGGCTAAAGCCTGAATACCGCGAATTGGATCGTCTAAGTGGTGCAGTACGCCAACAGAGTTAATTAAGTCAAACTCCCCCTCAAGCTGGTCTGCGTCGTATAAACTTAATTGATGAAATTGAACGCGATCGGCTCCTGATCGCTGACAGCGTTCTTTGGCTACCGCTAGAGTACCCGCGCTAAGATCGATACCAACTACTTGAGATTGGGGGTTTAAGTGTACTAAATATTCCGTACTTACACCCGAACCACAGCCAGCATCAAGAATGCGAACATCCTGTTTTTGGGGCTTTTGTCCGGTGCAGAAATTGTAAGCAGCTTGCCAATTCCAACGCCAGTTGTAACCTGGTGGTGGCTCATCTAGCAAGGGTTCGGGAGGAAAGGGATAAGTATCGTAGAGTTTGGCAACAGCAGCGCTAACGCTTTGAGGATCTGGCATAGTGAGAAAAATTGCAGCATCCCGTAGTTTAGCGAATGTCCGACTACTAAGGCTAATAATCAAATATGGGTAATCATCGTATTGTTATAACTACTTATGGCTCGTTAGGCGACTTGCACCCTTACATGGCGATCGCAGTAGAATTGAAGCAACGAGGACATAATGTGGCGATCGTAACTAGCGAGATTTATCGAGATCGAGTTGAAGCAGAAAATCTTGAGTTTTACCCTGTCAGACCTAATTTACCCGATAAAAACACTGAGGAAGCCCAAGTAGCGATCAAACAAGCTATGGACTCAGAAAAAGGAACAGAGTACGTTTTACGCCAGTTAATTTTGCCTTACCTAAAAGATACCTACAACGATTTAACGCAAGCTATAGGCGGCGCTGATTTACTCATTACTCATCCGATAAGTTTCGCTGGTGCTTTACTAGCGCAAAAAACAGGCATACGTTGGATTTCTAGCGTATTATCGCCAATTTCCTTCTTATCAGCATACGATCCGCCAGTTTTAGCAAATCAAATTAGTCGTGTTGATTTAGGGTTGTTTTCTAATTTAATCAATAGCTTATTAATGTCTGTAGGCAAACTTAGTATTTTTCCTTGGAGTTCACCCATACAACAACTTCGGGCGGAATTAGGGCTATCACCAGTTAGAGATCCTTTCTTTCAAGACCAACATTCACCAGATTTAGTTCTAGCTTTATTCTCTCAAGTTTTTGCTCAACCTCAAAGAGATTGGTACAAGAAAATTTTCGTTACTGGGTTTCCCTTTTATGATCGCCAAGCTGGGGAACTACCACCAGAATTATTAGAATTTCTTAAAGCTGGTTCGCCGCCGATTATTTTTACCTTGGGTTCAGCCGCCGTCAATGATGCAGGCAATTTTTACATTGAAAGCGCGATCGCTGCCAAACAATTAGGATGCCGTGCAGTATTGATAATTGGAGAAGACACGCGCAATCAACTACCAGAAAATTTATTATCAGCAGATATAGTTACTTTCAGCTACGCGCCCTATTCCAAAATATTCCCTTACACCTCAGTCATCGTGCATCAAGGTGGAATTGGGACAACAGCCGAAGCTTTGAGATCTGGTCGTCCTATGCTAGTTATGCCCTACAGTCACGATCAACCCGATAATGCTGCCCGCGCACAACGGTTAGGTGTAGCTCGTACTATTAAACGTAACAATTATCAGGCGATCGCTGTAGCCGCAGAATTAAAGCAGCTATTGCACGAGCCAAAATACGCTCAACAAGCGGCATTAGTAAAACAGCAAATTCGCTCAGAAAATGGCGTACAGACAGCGTGTGATCGGATTGAAGCGTATCTAAATTTACCTAATTAGTTTACAAACACGATCACACTTCAACGCCAACTTATCCTCGTAAAAATCGCCCCAATCCTGGGAATTATATACACTTCTTAATATTCAAGCGGAAACTACTCAAAACGTTTTAATGTAGGAACTGACCGAGTTAACTTTAAACCGCGATTGCTATCTAGCAGCAATATAAAAATCGCAGTTCCTTAACACAGGGGTAAAAGCGGCGATTTGTCAAGTTTTGAAGTAGCTCAAAAGAAAGTTTACTGGTATCCCGGTCAGGTTTAATACAGTAAAAAATATGATGGGAGTTTAAATAATCGCATGAGTGTTAAGGCAAGTGGTGGAAGCTCAGTTGCGCGTCCGCAGCTATATCAAACGCTAGCAGTCGCAACAATCAACCAAGCGGAACAACAAGACCGCTTTTTAGAGCGTGGCGAACTGAACGAACTGTCTAACTATTTTGCATCGGGAACAAAACGATTAGAAATTGCCGAGACACTAAGCAAAAATGCCGAATTAATTGTGTCTCGCGCCGCTAACCGGATCTTCGTTGGTGGTTCGCCAATGGCTTACTTAGAAAAGCCAAAGGAATTGGAACTAGCCAGCGTAGGAGCGCCAGACGCTCTAAAAACAGGAATGCAACTAGGAAACGTAACCTATGTAGAGAGCCGGGGTGGTTTTCTTGAGGGATTGCGATCGCTATTTAGTTCCTCTCCTGGTGGTGCTACTCCAGCAAATTTCCGTCCGATCAACGTTTCCCGGTATGGTCCTAGCAATATGCAAAAGTCCTTACGGGACTTAAGCTGGATGTTACGTTACGCGACTTATGCGATCGTTGCTGGCGATCCCAATATTATTGCGGTCAACGTCCGGGGACTAAGAGAAATCATTGAAAATGCTTGTTCTGGGGAAGCAACAATTGTCGCTTTGCAAGAAATTAAGCAAGCATCGCTGTCTTACTTCCGTAAGGATACAGAAGCGGCTGATATTGTCAGCCAGTACATGGATGTACTGATTACAGAATTTAAAGCGCCTACCCCTTCAGAAAAGCTGCGGCAACGTCCTTCTGGCGATTTGCAAGGGTTACAACTACCACAGATATACTTTAACGCCGCCGAGCGTCGTCCGAAGTTTGTCATGAAGCCCGGTTTATCCGCCGGAGAAAAGCAAGAAGTAATCAAAGCCGCTTATCGACAAATTTTTGAGCGCGATATTACCCGCGCCTACAGCCAGTCGATATCTAACTTAGAATCCCAAGTCAAAAATGGCGACATCTCAATGAAAGAGTTTGTCCGCCGCGTTGGGAAATCTCCTCTTTACCAAAAACAATTTTTTCAACCTTTTATCAACAGCCGCGCTCTAGAGCTTGCCTTCCGTCACTTTTTGGGCAGAGGTCCTTCTAGCCGCGAAGAAGTACAAAATTACTTCTCGATTGTCTCTAATGGTGGTTTACCAGCCTTAATCGATGCGCTAGTTGATTCTAAAGAGTACGCCGACTACTTTGGTGAAGAAACAGTACCATACTTACGAGGATTGGGTCAGGAAGCCCAAGAATGTCGCAACTGGGGAGCGCAGCAAGACTTACTAAATTACAGCGCTCCTTTCCGGAAAGTACCACAGTTTGTTACTTTGTTTGCCGCTTACGAAAAGCCTCTCCCAGATCAACATCCCTATGGTTCCGGTAACGATCCATTGGAGATTCAATTTGGAGCAATTTTCCCTAAAGAAACCCGTAACCCCAGCACAAGTCCCGCTCCTTTTGGTAAAGATACCAAGCGGATCTTGATTCACCAAGGACCTGGAATCAATAACCAAAACAGCACTCCTCAAGCGCGAGGCGAGTTCCCTGGTTCTCTAGGACCTAAGATATTCCGCTTAGACCAACTTCCCGGTACAAGCGGCAGAAAGTCACCTAAAGGCGCGAGCGTTAAATACTCGGAAAGCTCTACTCAAGCCGTAATTAAAGGCGCATATTTGCAAGTATTTGGGCGGGATGTCTACGAAGGACAGCGCCTAAAAGTAGCAGAAATTAAGCTAGAAAATGGCGAAATTCCAGTTAGGGAGTTTGTGCGTCAGTTAGCTAAATCGGATTTGTTCCGCAAGCTTTACTGGACTTCTTTGTACGTTACTAAAGCTGTTGAGTACATTCATCGCCGCTTATTGGGTCGTCCTACCTATGGCAGAGCGGAAATCAATAGCTACTTTGATATCTGTGCCAAAAAAGGCTTTTATGCTTTGATAGATGCCTTAATTGACAGCCCAGAGTACAGCGAAGCCTTTGGAGAAGATACTGTTCCTTACGAGCGTTATTTAACTCCTGGTGGTTTAGCATTGCGGAGTCTCCGAGTTGGTAGTATCAATCAAGATATTGTCAGTACTAAGGTAGAGCAAACAGAAACCCCACGCTTTGTTGAGCTAGGCGAAGTCAAGGAAATGCGGACAGAACCAGATATTCAGTTCCGCGTCAACCAAGGCGTTAACAAGCAGCGCGAACAAACAAAAGTCTTTAAGCTCACCAATACCAGCGACAAAGTTGCCTTAAAAACTGCCATTCGGGCTGCTTATCGCCAAGTATTTGAGCGCGATGTTGAACCTTACGTCGCTCAAAACGAGTTTACTGCTTTAGAAAGTAAGCTAGGCAATGGGGAAATTAATGTTAAGGAATTTATCGAGGGACTGGGTAGCTCAAGTCTCTATATCAAAGAGTTTTACACTCCTTACCCCAATACCAAGGTAATTGAACTTGGAACTAAGCACTTTTTAGGACGCGCCCCCAAAAATCAAGCAGAGATTCGGGAATACAACCAAATCTTAGCTTCGGCGGGTATTCGCGGCTTCGTCAGTGCGATGGTAAATTGTGCTGAGTACATTCAAGTGTTTGGCGAAGATACGATCCCTTATCGTCGCTTCCCAACTCTACCTGCGGCTAACTTCCCGAATACCGAGAAGTTGTACAACCAGCTAACCAAGCAAAATGACGATTTGGTTGTACCTAGCTTTGAGCCTGTAACGCCGATGATGGCAACAGACAAAATGCCGATGATGGCAAAAGCGATCGCCGATATGGCGTTTGCAGCGCGTCAAGTTGACCAAAGTCAACCATTATTTGTGGAGCTTGGACGTTCTTACAATAACGGTCGTGGTCAGTCTGTCGAAGTTGGCGTTGGTACAACTCGCCGCAAACCTGCGCGGATTCATCGCGTTACTAACGGTAACAACGCCGCCGAAACTCAACTGGCAATTAATGCTATTTACTGTCAAATAATGGATATCTTTAGCGGTCAGGTTCCTGATGGGCTGAGAATTTCCGATTTAGACAGCAAACTGCGCAATGGCGAAATTAATGTCAGAGAATTTGTCCGTACTCTAGCTAGTTCCGATATCTATCGTCGGCGCTTCTATACGCCTTATCCCAATACCAAAGTGATTGAATTTTTATTCCGTCACATCTTGGGTCGCGCTCCTGCTACTCAAAGCGAAATTCGCTTCTACAACAAGCTACTAGCAGATGGCGGCTTAAAGGCGGCAGTAGAGGCAATGGTAGATAGTACCGAATACGCTCAGTATTTTGGTGAAGATGTTGCACCTTACCCCCGCTACCCCTCATTGCCTGCGGGTAACTACCTAGGCAGCGTTAAAGCGGCGGCGGACTTAGTTAAGCAGTCTTGGTCGGATCTGTCGCCTTCGTCGATTACACAAGGCTCTACAGGGCGCTAAGCTGCCTTAAAAATATCTAGCTAAACAGACAGCAATGCGATCGCATTGCTGTCTGTTTTCTATCCAGCGCCTCCATATACCAGTTCTTGCGCTCGTTCAACGTCATAAGAAATTAAGAAAGTATGTAATTATTCACCTAAATGAAAAATATATTAAAAAGTATTAAGACGTGAGTCAAAACGTGAACGGAATGCAGGAGAATATTTGCGGAAGGTAAATGAGTTTAAAAGTTTGTGTATAGGTTTACGCAAGCGCCTAATAAAGAATTACTGTCTTAATTGCGGTAATAGTTGTGTAGATTGCACGCTATTTAGATAAACTCAGTTAGTTATTAAGCCAGTTTAAAAAATTGGTTCATTTTATTGGAGGAATCGGTTAATGAGTATTGTCACGAAATCAATCGTGAATGCGGATGCCGAAGCTCGCTACCTCAGCCCCGGTGAGCTAGATCGGATCAAGAGCTTTGTTGGAAGTGGAGAGCGCCGCTTGCGGATCGTTCAAGCTTTAACAGAGAACCGCGAGCGCATTGTCAAGCAAGCTGGCGACCAGTTGTTCCAAAAGCGTCCTGACGTAGTATCTCCTGGTGGAAATGCTTACGGTCAAGAAATGACTGCTACTTGTCTGCGCGATATGGATTACTACTTGCGTTTGATTACTTACGGAGTAGTAGCTGGTGACGTTACACCCATCGAAGAAATTGGTGTTGTAGGCGTACGTGAAATGTATCGCTCTCTCGGTACACCTATTGAAGGCGTTGCTGAAGGTATCCGCGCAATGAAAAACGTTGCTACTTCAATGATGTCCGGTGAAGATGCAGCTGAAGCTGGATCTTACTTCGACTATTTAGTCGGTGCTATGCAGTAAGTAGCTGCAAAACTACTCAAAAAATTGCTAAAGGAATCAAGATATGCAAGACGCAATTACTTCTGTAATCAATTCTTCAGACGTTCAAGGTAAGTACTTGGACAACTCCTCAATGGAGAAGCTGAAAGGCTACTTCCAAACTGGCGAACTTCGCGTTCGTGCAGCAAGCACAATTAGCGCTAACGCCGCAGCGATTGTTAAAGAAGCTGTAGCTAAGTCACTGTTGTACTCGGATATCACTCGCCCCGGTGGTAATATGTATACCACTCGTCGCTATGCTGCTTGCATCCGCGATTTGGACTACTACTTGCGTTATTCGACCTACGCAATGTTAGCAGGCGATCCTTCAATTCTTGACGAGCGCGTACTCAACGGATTGAAAGAAACCTACAATTCCTTGGGCGTACCTATCGGTGCAACCGTTCAGTCTATCCAAGCAATGAAAGAAGTAACCGCAAGCTTAGTTGGTCCTGATGCTGGCAAAGAAATGGGCGTTTACTTTGACTACATCTGTTCTGGCTTAAGCTAATAGCTGTTTTAACCTGCAAAGGTTAGATAGCATCTTTATTTGAGGTCTGGGAGTTAATTTGTGAGTGCTAGAAAGTTTTGTCGCTTATCTTGACTAAACCCAGTCGGTGAGTGCGGACAGGCTAGTATTGACGAGTTGACTCCCAGCCTTCGATCGAACTATAGATAAGAGTAGAGTAAAGGTGATCGCATAGGACTTTACTTGCAACCATTGAAATCAAAATTTTTCTCATTTAGTCTAGGAGATTACAACCAATGCGAATGTTTAAAATAACTGCTTGCGTTCCCAGTCAAACACGGATTCGCACCCAAAGAGAATTACAAAATACTTATTTTACTAAGTTAGTCCCTTATGAAAATTGGTTTCGCGAACAGCAGCGCATCATGAAAATGGGCGGTAAAATTATGAAAGTTGAATTAGCTACGGGTAAGCCTGGTATGAATACTGGTCTAGCCTAATTACTTTAATTTTTAAGTAGGTTTACGTTTAAGGAGGTGTTACAGCCTCCTTTTTTGATGGCAATAGATATACTAATTTAAAAAATATTAGATTACTCTTGCGTTATTGAGCATCGAGTGTCAAACTCCTAATGTCGTGAAGCCCTGTAAGTTGTTGTGGAGTTACGCCAATTAATCCCCTTATTTGATACGTCTACGTCCCGATGGGCTACTTTGGCGCGGTTATTGCGCTGGCTAACTTTTTTGTGGGTATTTATCGGCTTGGTAATCCTGTTCTCTGCATCTTACGCCGTTGGCGAAGCAGATTTTGATGATGGGCTATATTACTTTAAGCGGCAAATTATCTCAATAGTTATTGGCTTAGTAGCATTCAACTGGGTTGTGCATTCACCTTTGCGGCGAACTTTGGGTGTGGCGCACTGGTTTGTATTTCTGTTTGTGGTACTGATTTTTGTAACTTTAATTCCAGGAATAGGAATCAATACCAACGGTGCAACTCGTTGGATAGCCTTGGGTTCATTTCAATTACAGCCTTCAGAACTAATCAAGCCGTTTTTATTACTGCAAAGCGCTCGTGTTTTTGGGCAGTGGCATAAATTAAAATGGCAATCTCGGCTAGTTTGGCTGAGTGTTTTTGCGTTAGCACTGGGTGGCATCTTGGCACAGCCAAACTTAAGCACAGCTGCATTGTGTGGGATGGCTTTGTGGTTAGTAGCACTAGCAGCAGGATTGCCTTATGGATACTTAGCTTTGACAGCTATAAGTGGGATATTGCTGGCATTTGGTAGTATCAGCAGGCATGACTATCAAAAACAACGGGTGTTATCATTTCTCAATCCTTGGGCGGATGCGATAGATACTGGCTACCAACTGGTACAAAGCTTGTTGGCAATTGGTTCTGGCGGTACTTGGGGAGCGGGATACGGACTATCTCAGCAAAAGTTGTTTTATTTGCCAATTCAATATACAGATTTTATTTTTGCGGTATTTGCCGAAGAATTTGGCTTTATTGGCTGCGTACTATTTTTACTATTATTGGTAGTTTATAGCGCGATCGCCCTACTTGTAGCATTTAAAGCGGCAAATGCAGTGCATCGTTTGGTCGCAATTGGCACAATGATTTTTTTGGTAGGACAATCATTGTTAAATATTGGCGTGGCTTCTGGTGCTTTGCCAACTACGGGTTTGCCTTTGCCTTTGGTTAGCTATGGTGGTAATTCAGTTATTGCGAGCTTGCTAATTGCTGGAATACTAATTCGCGTCGCTAGAGAAAGTAGTGAGGGACAAGTGGTGTCTTTACCACAGCGCAGTCCTGTAAATGGGCGATCACATTTTTAGCTAAGGCTACAAATAAGTTTTTGCTAACTACGTTAAAATTGAGTAGTAATCAGCATTTCATGCTCGAAAAGAATGCAAACTTATATATACGAACTAGAACACTTTGCAAATAATCTAGTTACGAACCAGCTAACTCATCTAAGCTTGACGAGTATTGCAATTATTTTTACGGCGGGTCTGCTGACCAGCTTGACTCCTTGTATGCTATCTATGCTGCCGATTACGATTGGCTATATTGGCGGCTATGAAACTAAAAACCGACTCACTGCTGCGATCGCATCTACTTGGTTTGCTTTAGGTCTTGCCACTACTTTAGCAGCCCTAGGAATAGTTGCCGCCTTTGTGGGGCAAGTTTACGGGCAAGTGGGCATAGGTTTACCAATTATTGTCAGCGTTATTGCTATTTTGATGGGGCTAAATTTATTAGAAGCGTTGCCCATACAATTGCCGTCTTTTGGGGGGATGAATTGGATTTCTAAAGATTTACCTCCAGGCGTGCGTTCTTATTTAATCGGCTTAACTTTTGGAGTCGTTGCTTCTCCTTGCAGTACGCCTGTACTTGCAACCTTACTTGCTTGGATTGCGAGTACTCATGACTTGGTTTTAGGCGCGGGCTTGCTGCTTGCGTATACTGCGGGCTACGTCGCGCCCTTAATTTTGGCAGGTACTTTTACAGCCGCAATTAAAAACTTATTAGAGTTGCGGCGATGGTCAGGATGGATTACCCCTGTAAGTGGGGCGATTTTGGTCGGTTTTGGCGTATTTTCCTTATTATTTCGGCTTCCCGTGGGAATATTTTAAATGGCTTTAGATAATATACCTGTACCATCACCTTCTATTTTGTCGGTTCCCCAAAGATTTCTAAAAAAAGAATTATTACCTATACTTACAGATTTACGGTTGGCGATTTTGCTGCTACTTGCGATCGCGCTTTTTAGTATTAGCGGTACAGTAATTGAGCAAGGGCAGTCTGTCGCCTTCTACCAAGCCAACTATCCTGAAGACCCTGCCTTATTTGGATTCCTTAGCTGGAAAGTGCTTTTAGCGGCGGGTTTTGACCATGTTTATCGTACTTGGTGGTATTTAGCTTTACTTATTTTATTTGGTGTTAGTTTAACGGCTTGTACTTTTACTAGGCAATTGCCAGCACTCAAAGCTTCGCGCAAATGGAAATTTTACGACAAACCCCGTCAGTTTCAAAAATTGGCTTTAAGCGCCGAACTTGATACAGGCACGCTATCGGATTTAACCCAACAACTCCAAAGCCGCCATTATTTAGTATTTGCTGGGGAAAATAATAATTTATATGCCCGTAAAGGCATTGCTGGACGCATCGGACCGATTGTAGTTCATATTGGGATCGTTGCAATTTTAGCGGGCGGTATTTGGGGCGCAATGACAGGATTCATCGCTCAAGAGATGGTTCCTAGCGGTGACAATTTTAGCGTTAAAAATATAGTAGATGCGGGACCTTGGGCAGCACCACAAATTCCTCAAGACTGGTCTTTGCGGGTGAATCGTTTTTGGATTGACTACACGCCCAATGGAGGTATCGATCAGTTTTACTCCGATTTATCTGTCTTAGATAAACAAGGGCAAGAAGTTAAGCGTAAAACAATTTTTGTAAACGAACCCTTGCGCTACAAAGGCGTAACTTTGTATCAAACAGATTGGGGAGTTTCCAGCGTTCGCATCCGCGTGAACAAAAGCCCAGTTTTGCAATTACCAATGGCAAAACTAAACACCAACGGACAAGGGCGGATTTGGGCAACTTGGATACCGACAAAAACAGATATGAGTGAGGGTGTTTCGCTATTAGCTAGAGATTTACAAGGAATGCTACTGCTTTACGATGTCAAAGGGCAGTTAATATCTACTTTACGCCCTGGAATGTCTACGCAAGTTAATGGTGTAACTCTCTACATTGACGAGATAGTTGGCAGTACCGGATTGCAAATTAAGGCTGACCCCAGTATTCCAGTTGTTTATACTGGCTTTGTTTTATTGATGCTGGGTGTGGTGATGAGCTATGTTTCGCATTCGCAAATTTGGGCGTTGCAGCAAGATGGACATTTTTATGTGGGTGGCAAAACTAATCGAGCGCAGGTAGGTTTTGAGCAAGAAATGCTTGATATTTTGGCTCAAATTACTGCCCAAAAACAAGTTGAAAAGCTAGAAAAACCAGAACTTGCTTCTAAGGCTTAATTTCGCTATAAGTGGTTGACGCTTGGAGTTTCTAAAGGCATTATTTCAAGTCAAAAGCTCATACTTGCCGCCGCGTTCTAAGGCGCGTCCGTAAGCTGGGCGGGCGTGAATGCGTTTGAGAAAATCTTTAAGCTTTGGACAATCATCCAATCCTACTTGTGCCTCTGCGGCTTCCACGGGAAAACTCATTTGCACATCGGCAGCAGTAAATTCCTCACCTACAAACCAAGTATTGTTACTAAGTTCGCTTTCTAAGTAATCAAAATGAAGCTTAAGCTGGGGTGCAACAAATTGGCTAGAGGCAGGGCTATCTCCTAACCCAAAATTATCAAGTACAAGTTTCATTACTAATAAAGGCATAACCGAACCTTCAGAATAATGCAACCAATAATTATATCGCAGCTTTTCTGGTGTCCCTGATGGGGGTGCAAGCTTACCTTTACCATAACGCTCTACTAAGTAATCGATAATCGCCCCCGACTCTGCCAAAGTTTGCCCTTCGTCGGTAACAACTGGAGACTTGCCCAAGGGATGCACTTCTTTAAGCGATGCTGGTGCAAGCATGGTGTTTGGGTCGCGCTCGTAGCGTTTGATCTCATAATCAAGCCCCAGTTCCTCTAATAGCCAGAGAATGCGCTGAGAGCGCGAGTTGTTTAAGTGGTGGACAACGATCATGAGGTTCCTTCTGAATGATAGATTTGGGAGAAAAATGCGATCGCTCTTTGTCAGCTAATTAAAATTGCCGCAGGATTGACTTCCAAAATTAGGCGATCGCCATAATGTAGTTGGGGAATAAACGAGCTTACTATTACTTCAACAATTGCCGGATCTTGAAAATGTCCTATTTTTGTCTCAGGATGAGGATAGTAGACTAATCCTGCGTAAGTAATTCCTTTAAAGATGACTCTACAGGGTGAGAAGGAAAAGTCTTCTGAGGGATATTCTGGATGCCACTTAATATTTTTAAATGTATATTCTGGCTGCTGGAGGCTGAAAGTTTTGGGACTAATAGATACATTCAATGTGCCGGGAAAAAAAGCACTAAGGTCAAGACCCAACTTCTGAAAAAAAGGGGTTTGCATCTCTATAGTCCCTTTGGGATAAGGGGTATCGCTTGCCATTCCTGAAGCTACTTGATGCCCGCGCTCAATAATTCCCCTAACAGTCTGCCATTTTTGCATTATCTGGGCGCACCTCCAACTTTCTTGAGCAACGCCAGTATTTTTAATTCGCCTTCTGATGACGTACTTCAATTACTGTATGGACGTTACCCCGTGGTGAAAAATCGCCTTTAATATAAGCTTCTAGCGGATCGCAAGCGGTTACAAAGTCATCTAAAATTTGATTGACTGATTCTTCGTGAGAAATATAGCGATCGCGATAGCTATTGATATACAGTTTAATTGCTTTCAATTCCACTACTAAGCGATCGGGAACATAGGTAATATCAATTGTGGCAAAGTCGGGATAACCGGAAAACGGACACTTGCAAGTAAATTCCGGCAAAGTAACGTGAATATCGTACTTACGTCCTATACGTGGATTGGGAAAAGTAATTAGCTTACCTTTTTCAATCTCGCGTTCGCCATATTTCATTTCTACATCAGGTCTTTGATTGCCTGCACTCGATGCTACGGAGGCATCTGACACAGATAAAGAATCACTTGTCATCAGATTAATTACTACTCTCCCAGTCTGGACAATGGTCATCTTCCCAGCCATAAGGGTGCATTCCACACACTAACAAGTTACCGTTGTAAACTTGTCCATGATACTGAGAGCAACCTCTGCACGCAGGATGTCTAGTTTCTGTGGGTTCCACTAAATGAGGAAACGGCTGTTCCAAATCGTTCATCACATCTTCAAGGTCAGTGTAAATATCGAACAGTGGTTCTGCCCAATCTTGCAAATACAGATCGAATTCTGTTGCAATGGTATTTTGCAACTGTGAAGCGATTGTTTCTGACACTTCAAAAAATGAATTTACTACTTCTGTGACTCCTACAAAGAAATGTTCTACTTCATCGGTCACTTCTTCAATTATTTCTAGAAAATCCTTTTGCCAGTTTTCCATACGCTTTTAAGCGTTTATGCTATAAAAAATTTTACTTACGGCATTCGCCATATTCTATATATAGCTAAAAGCTTTGATGTTGATGCTCTAAATCTGATTTATTTTACTTTACTTATCGCGCTTGAGATTTTTAAGTTCTTCTTGCAGCCCTAATACTTGCTGACGCAAATTATCTACATCTTTAGCTTGTTGTGGGGTGGTGGCGCTTTCGTCTTCGGAAATAATTTCTATTCTACGCGGTTCCGTAGGGGCGCTAGTAGGGGCATCGCTTGGAACTTGAGCAGATTGTTGAGCTTTCTGCATCATGTCTTCAACAAATTTTTTTGCTTCTTCGGTGGTCATTTCGCCACGAGCAACCATTTCGTCAGCTAATTTTTGAGCTTGAAGTCGCAGTTCTGATACTTTTCCCCCTGCTTTCTCGCCAGCATAAGAAGCTAGACCAACGCCGAGATAAAAAGCTTTTTGTACAATATCTCCAAAACCAGGCATGGCGGTTTATGCTCTCTTTAAAAATAGGGAACCCGGAGACCACGCCTACCACAAGCATCCCGTATTGCTGCTACCTTCCGGTCCTGACAAGATTTAGGCGTTGCGATCGCATGGATCCAGGTCTAGATTCAATATAGCATTTTTAGCGCAGGTAGCAATTAAGGAAAAAGATTATTTGCCTTACTCTGGGCGTTGAACGATTTTTTCCCACAACCGCCGCCTAGTTCCCGATTCAATCCCAAATAAGCGGACGTAATCGTTCTCATGCTCAGTTAAGCAAGATTCTAAAGCAATAATTGCTTCAGATTCGCCAACCACTACTGAACCATAATTTTGCCAAGAATTAGTTTTAAATCGGCGTTTATCGACAAACTCAAGCCCAATATGATGACCTTGGGCTAAATCCGTTCGCATTCGTTCGAGCGTTTCTAAGCCAATGCGCGTTGCTAGAACTTGATTATGACGGTTGGGATCGACATGGGTATTATAAGGGGTAGATTGGCTTGGATCGACAAAGCGATTGTTAATAGGAGTAGGATCTGCTGTTACAAGTTTGGGTATGGGTGCAAGGGCAGGTATAGATATAGGTTTAGGTGCAGGTGCAGGGGTAAGTTCTGGGCGATTTTCTGGCGCATCGACATAGGTGTTGTAATGCGCGGGTTGGATTGGGTAAGCAAAACGATTGGTAGTAGGAGTAGGATCTTCGGTTGCAGGTTTAGTTGCAGGTGTAGGTTCTGGGCGATCACCATTATTTGGTATGGGACGATTTTTGTCTTGGAGTGCTTGATTGTACTCTCTAACTAAACCAGAATTTTCTACTCTTTGCTGTTCTTGTACCATCAAGTTGCCGTATTCAATCAAGCGCGGTAGCGGGAAGTTGGGTTTAGCAAAAGTGGGCGCTCCTTCGGTGCTATTAACGACGCGCAGAGAAACTTTTTCAAACCCCGTACTGTGAATAAAAGAACGAATTTGCTCGTCATAAATACGCGATCGCAAAGCACTAAAAAAGTCTATAGGCTGATTAAGAAAAGTATCGACAAGTTTTTCAATATCTCTCTTTGGCAATCCATCCGGTTCAAATATCCCGCCGACAATCCCCACTTTGTCATCTCGGTTGGGTTCCCAAAAGAATTTTTCCATCCGTCCATCCCGAATTAAGGGAGCGTACAAAGTCGAAAAATCATTCCCTGTCACAATAATTGGAATGCGCTGGAGAGGGGTGGAATCGTAAGATCCGGGCAACTGTACGTCGGTGGGGTTATCGGCAATATTCATTAAAGTGCCATTAACTAGCTGGGTATTGACAGTGTATTGAGTACCTTTATCAAATCTTCCCGCCCCAGCATCTAAGTCATTAATCATCAGCACGCACATTTTGCCGCGCACCTTACTTAATTCCGAAGCTTCTCGATAGCGTAGGCGAATTAATCGCCCCGGATCTCCAGCATCAGGGCTTTCTAATTCTCCGGCGGACATATGAATTGCCTCAATCCCCATGCGCTCAAATACTAATTCGCATTGAAAAGATTTGCCTTCGCCTTTACGCCCGTGAATACCCAAAATGAGCGGTACGCGCACACCAGGTAATTCTAAAAAATTCTTAGTAATGTGAACGGCAAGTTTATCTAGAAAGCTAGGAGAAATGTAGTAGCTCATAATTATTGTTGAATAGGGCGATCGCACTTTTTAGTTTTACTTTTATTACTCAGTAAATAAGAGAGGCAGACAAGTCCACCTCTCCTAGGGTAGAAAACGATAATTAAGTTATCGCTTCCTGATTATTTACTCAACCACAAGACGTTGCGCTCTAGCGTGGCTTGTGAACGATAAAGCTGAGAATTTGGCACTGCTTAACGTTATCAAAACCAACTACGCGGATGTAGCAGTTGGAATAATCAGAACGACAAGCGCGAACTTCGCTCAATACTTCTTCAGGAGTTCTGGCATTAAATAAAGGCAACTTCCACATTGTCCAATACAACTCCGTTGGATCGGAAGTTTCGTTAAATTCAATGGCTGGGAAATAACCCTGAGTCAAAATGTACTGAATCTGTCTAGTAATTTGAGCGTCAGATAAAGGAGGCAAATAGGACAGAGTTTCGTAACGACGCTCTTTTGGTAGAGTTTGCATGGTTTAAAAAATGTTTGGGATGATGGGATAAATGTTGCTCTTTGCCCTTAATTGGCAAGGAGATTTTGGCAATCTAACTAGCAAGCTTTAATTGAGATGCGATCGCAACCTACTAAATGCCTTAACTAGCTTGGCTATCCGGTTCTGGCGTTTGGGTAAGACTGGAGCTTGATACATTTAATTGCGTGATTCGCTCTAGCTGCTGGCGGCGATGTTCCATATTAGCTTGGGCTATCCCTGTGCAAACCATCTCTGGCAAAAAGTCCGTTACTTCTTGAGCCAAATGTTCTCGCACCGTCAAAATCCGCAAAGCTAAAGCTTGCTTTTCCTGAAACAACGCCTGAATGTACGCTTCTCCATCTTGGATTTTTTCTTTTGAGGAGAAGTGATGCAACCAAAACCCTAAAGGCGGGTCAGTTTCATTCAATTGAGCCAGCACTACTCTTACTGCCTGATAAGTCAAATAGCTTTGTAGTGTCTTGGCTGTATCTTTCGCAATTTGTTTGACATCCATACCAGCGCCCCAGCCCTAAATGTAGTGATGTATGAGCTATTAAGTTAAGCTAACTTAAAACTCCCTAGCTCATACAACGACCTACTTATTAAACGGTATCCATTGCCTCAAACTCGAACTTGATTTCTTTCCATAGTTCGCAAGCAACAGCAAGTTCTGGCGACCACTTACAAGCTTCGCGGATAATGTCATTACCTTCACGAGCTAGGTTGCGTCCTTCGTTACGAGCTTGAATACAAGCTTCCAACGCAACGCGGTTAGCGGTTGCACCAGGCGCGTTACCCCAAGGATGTCCGAGGGTTCCACCACCAAACTGTAGTACAGAGTCATCGCCGAAGATTTCAACTAAGGCGGGCATATGCCAAATGTGGATACCACCAGAAGCAACAGCCATGACACCAGGCATAGAAGCCCAGTCTTGAGTGAAGTAGATACCGCGAGATTTGTCTTGCTCGACGTAGTTTTCACGCAACAAGTCAACAAATCCCATCGTGATCCCACGTTCGCCTTCTAGCTTACCGACAACAGTTCCGGTGTGGATGTGATCGCCACCAGACATTCTCAAGGCTTTAGCTAATACACGGAAGTGAATACCGTGGTTTTTTTGACGATCGATAACGGCGTGCATAGCACGGTGAATGTGCAGCAAAATACCGTTCTTACGACACCAATGCGCCAAGGTTGTATTGGCAGTAAAACCTGCGGTCAGGTAGTCGTGCATGATGATGGGCATTTTGAGTTCTTTGGCGTACTCAGCCCGTTCTAGCATCTGTTCGCAGGTGGGGGCGGTAACGTTAAGGTAGTGACCTTTGATTTCCCCGGTTTCTGCTTGGGCTTTGTGGATGGCTTCTGATACAAACAAGAAGCGATCGCGCCATCTTTGGAATGGTGCAGAGTTAATGTTTTCGTCGTCTTTGGTGAAGTCCAAACCACCGCGCAAACATTCGTAAACTGCTCGTCCGTAGTTTTTGGCAGATAAACCTAACTTAGGCTTGATCGTGCATCCCAATAGGGGACGACCGTACTTGTTGAGTTTGTCTCGCTCTACTTGGATACCGTGAGGCGGTCCTTGGAAAGTCTTGAGGTAAGCTACGGGGATTCTGAGGTCTTCAAGCCGTAAAGCCCGTAATGCTTTGAATCCAAATACGTTACCTACAATCGAGGTCAACATATTTGTCACAGAGCCTTCTTCAAACAAGTCCAAAGGATAGGCAACGTAACAGATAAATTGATTATCTTCGCCAGCTACAGGCTCGATGTCATAGCAACGACCTTTGTAGCGATCTAGGTCGGTAAGCAAGTCTGTCCATACCGTTGTCCACGTACCTGTAGAAGATTCCGCCGCTACTGCTGCGCCTGCTTCTTCTGGGGGTACTCCTGGCTGAGGAGTAACGCGAAACGCCGCCAAAATATCTGTATCTTTAGGCGTGTAGTCGGGAGTGTAATAAGTTAGTCGGTAATCTTTTACGCCAGCTTGGTAGCCAGTTTTTGTTTGAGTTTTTGTTTGGGAGTAAGACATATTTTTCTTCTAAAGAAGTCGATCGCTGGTACTTGTTCGCTTTACAAGCTGCTTCACAATATATCAATTATTCGATAAGTTAAAATTTTAATTTACTCAACGTAACTATAAGAATATTTTATACTTGTTGCTTATTATTAAAATATACGGTAATGGTACAGATACCTATTGCCAAAAATGCCAAGTTACGATTTTTTTATAGAAATTACCAGCAACGAAGACTATGAGCAAAAATTTAGGTGGTGCCATCAACTTTTGCGTCTAGTCTTTAAATTTTGTTAAGATTAATGCGACTAAATCCGCGATCGCCTTTCCTACCTTGGAGATTTTTCATGCTGCGACTAGAACATATCAGTAAAATTTACCCGACGGGCGAAGTTCTCAAAGATGTAAACTGGGAAGTCAAACCAGGCGATCGCACAGGGTTAGTTGGCGTTAACGGCGCAGGTAAATCGACTCAACTCAAAATCATCGCTGGGGAAATGGAACCGACTAGCGGCGAAATTATCCGACCTGCTAGTTTGCACATAGCTTATCTTACCCAAGAATTTGAAGTAGATCCCACCCGCACGGTGAAAGAAGAATTTTGGCAAGCCTTTGGCGAAGCAAACCAAGTTCATCAGGCTTTATCAGAAGTGCATCGAGCGATGGAAAGCGCCGATCCTGAGCAATTAGACAAGTTGATCGATAAAATGGATCGGCTGCAAAGAAAATTTGAGGCTTTGGATGGGTATGGTTTAGAAGCTCAAATCGAGAAAATATTGCCAGAAATGGGTTTTGAACAAGCTGATGGCGATCGCTTGGTGAGTGCCTTTAGTGGCGGTTGGCAAATGCGGATGAGTTTGGGCAAAATTTTACTGCAAAAGCCCGACTTATTATTATTAGACGAGCCGACAAACCACTTAGACTTAGAAACAATTGAATGGTTAGAAACTTATCTCAAAAAGTTACTGACTCCGATGGTAATTGTTTCTCACGACCGAGAATTTTTAGATCGTCTTTGCACGCAAGTTGTAGAGACAGAGCGCGGAGTTTCGGCTACTTATTTGGGTAATTATTCCGCTTACTTGCAACAAAAATTTGAAGCTCAAGAAGCTCAGTTAAGCGCCTACGAACGCCAGCAAAAGGAATTAGAAAAACAGCAAGCATTTGTCGATAGATTCCGAGCTAGTGCAACTCGTAGCACCCAAGCAAAAAGCCGCGAGAAACAACTAGATAAAATAGAGCGAATCGAAGCACCTACTGGAGTAATGAGAACTTTACATTTTCGTTTTCCCCCTTCGCCTCGCAGTGGTAGAGAAGTAGCGTCAATTGAAGAACTTACTCATATTTATGACGATAAGGTGCTGTTTTTAGGTGCAAACTTATTAATTGAAAGAGGCGATCGCATTGCTTTTTTAGGTCCTAATGGTGCGGGTAAATCTACTTTACTCCGTTTGATCATGGGTTTAGAACCTCCTACCGAAGGCACAGTTAGAACAGGCGATCACAATGTCATACCTGGCTATTTTGAACAAAATCAGGCAGAAGCATTAAATCTCACCAAATCCGTAATGGAAACAATTCATGACGAAGTACCAGATTGGACCAATGAAGAAGTTAGGACAATTTTAGGTAGATTTTTGTTTAGTGGCGACACCGTATTCAAGCAAGTAGGGGCTTTAAGTGGTGGTGAAAAAGCTCGTTTGGCTTTAGCTAAAATGTTGCTGCGCCCAGCTAACTTTTTAATATTAGATGAGCCGACTAATCATCTAGATATTCCTGCTAAAGAGATGCTAGAAGAAGCAATCCAAAACTACGATGGAACGGTAGTTATAGTTTCTCACGATCGCTATTTCATTTCTAAAGTAGCAAATAAAATAGTTGAGATTCGCGATGGAGAATTTCGCATCTATCGCGGGGACTATCATTACTATTTAGATAAAATTGCTGAAGAAAAAGAGCAGGCAATGCAAGAAAAAAACGCCGCCGAAAAAGCTGCCAAAAAAGCTGCTAAAGCCTCGACGAAGCGTAAATAAATTGACAAAACAAAAAAATTATCCGCTTAATTAAGTCAGCAAAATGGGATAAAAATCAAATAAAATGTCAAATAAATCCGTAAAAATTCCTTCGCGTTAGGTAACAGCAGTGGTATTATTGCGGTGAGTTAAAACTATTAAATAAAGGGCAATAGACTTATGACCCAAGCACCTGTCGCTCCCGTGGTGCTAGTCATTTTAGACGGGTGGGGCTACCGAGAGGAAAAAGACGGAAATGCGATCGCCAGTGCGAAAATTCCCGTAATGGATAGCCTCTGGGCTGCCTACCCTCGCACCCTAATTAAAACCTCTGGTAAGGCTGTAGGTTTGCCAGAGGGACAAATGGGTAACTCAGAAGTGGGACATCTCAATATTGGCGCGGGGCGAGTAGTACCGCAAGAATTAGTGCGCATATCTGACGCAGTAGAAGATGGTTCGCTGTTGCAAAATCCGGCGCTAGTGAAAATATGCACCGAAGTACGTGATCGCCAGAGCAAACTGCACTTAATTGGACTAACTTCTGAAGGTGGGGTACATTCTCATCTCAGCCATTTGTTAGGATTACTTGACTTAGCGAAGGCTCAAGGAATTGGTAAGGTTTGTATTCATGCCATTACTGACGGGCGCGATACCAGCCCAAACGAAGGTATCGAAGCAATCGAGAAAGTCCAAAAACACATTGATAGTGTTGGGATAGGGCAGATTGTGACTATTAGCGGTCGTTATTATGCAATGGATCGCGATCGCCGTTGGGATAGAGTTCAAAAAGCCTACGATGCAATGACACTAGACGGAGAAAGCGGCGGTTCGGCGCTAGAAGTCATACAGGCATCTTATGCTCAAAATATAACAGACGAGTTTATTTTGCCGACGCGGGTAGCACCTGGAGCTATTGAGTCAGGAGATGGAGTAATATTTTTTAACTTCCGTCCCGATCGCTCAAGGCAGCTAACTCAAGCATTAGTAAACAAAGAATTTAATGGTTTTGAGCGTCAACAAATTGTCCCGCTATCGTTTGTTACGTTTACTCAATACGAGCCAGATTTGCCCGTAAAAGTTGCCTTTGAGCCACAAAACTTGAGTAATATCCTGGGAGAAGTAATCGCCCAGCATGGTTTAAAGCAATTTCGCACCGCCGAAACTGAGAAATATGCTCACGTTACTTATTTCTTTAATGGTGGCTTAGAGGAGCCATTAGAAGGGGAAGATCGAGAACTGGTAATGAGTCCTATGGTAGCCACTTACGATCGCGCTCCAGCAATGTCGGCAGAAGCTGTAACGGATATTGCCACCGCAGCAATCAAAAAACGCATCTATTCCTTGGTGGTAATCAACTACGCTAATCCAGATATGGTAGGGCATACGGGACAAATCCCTGCCACAATTCAGGCATTAGAAACAGTGGATCGATGTTTGGGGAGACTACTTGGAAGTATCAGCCAAGTGGGAGGAACTGCCCTTGTTACCGCCGATCACGGTAACGCCGAAAGTATGAAAGATGATGAGGGCAATCCTTGGACGGCTCATACTACCAATCCTGTGCCTTTCATCTTGATTGAAGGCGAAATAGCAAAAATCCCCGGCTACGGCGCAGAAGTAAAATTAAGAACAGATGGCGCTTTAGGCGATATTGCTCCTACTATTCTCCAGATTTTGCAATTGCCGCAGCCTGTAGAAATGACTGGGCGCTCTTTACTAGAACCAAGTCAATATCAATTGCAAGCAACTCGTACTCCCGTAGAAGTGTCTTTATAGTTGAGTGTGGTTCGCGCAATTGAGTTAAAATTTGAAATACTGGCAGCTAGTAGTATGCCAGAAAAAACTATTTGTCTAGGAACTTAGTAAATGACGTTATATAAAATAGTAGAAGCAATCTGGTCAATTTCTGCGGTAGGTTTGACAATTTTGGTGTTGCTTCATAGTCCTAAAGGGGATGGAATTGGCGCTATTGGCGGACAAGCTCAGTTGTTTAGCAGTACAAAGAGCGCCGAAAGTACATTAAATAGAATTACTTGGACACTAACGGTGATTTTTTTAGGATTATCCTTAGTATTGAGTGCAAACTGGCTCCCTAGATAGCTGATGCCGTTGATTGGTGCGATCTCTCTTAGACAATGGCAACAGTTAAAGCGATCACGACGGCAAATAATTATTTGGGGAATAGCTATTATTACGGGGTTATTGGTAGTTCTAAGTAATATTGAGCTTAGTTCGGCAAAACCTCATAATTTTTTAGCCACAAGTCAGCGCCATCCGTTACCAGTTACTCTAAAGCAATGGCAAGACTTAACAAATAGCGGTGACTACTTAGCGCATGTAAAGTTAACAGAAGTTGGCTATCTAGTTTGGTCGCAGTTTCCAGTCAAAATTTATATAGATAGTACCCAACTTCGAGAGTTGTTACAGGTAAATGCTGCTGTTCAAGAGTGGAATACTTATTTGCCTTTGCAGATAGTTGAGCAAAAAGAAATAGCTGACATTAATATTTCTTTTCAGTCTCCGCCGCTCAGAAAGACAAGTTTATTAAGGGCGCGCTCGGCTTTAACTAGCTATGAGTTATACATCAATCGCCTTTCCACATCTACCCCAGTTTTAGCTCATCGTTGCACGATTATCTTAAGTCCCAACCAGCCAAGCAAATATATTAAGGCTGCCGCTTTGCACGAATTGGGTCATGCTTTAGGAATATGGGGGCATAGTCCAATTGCCACTGATGCTTTGTACTTTTCCCAAGTCGCAAACCCGCCTAGTATTTCCGCTAGAGATGTAAATACACTTAAGTTAGTTTATCAACAGCCAACACGTTTGGGTGGGAAGGTAGCCGTAAAAACTACCCTTAGTAATTAGACAATGACCATTGTTTTTCTGGAATTAGTGATCGCAAAGTAGTAGTTATACTAAAAATTTGAGCAACCAATACATCTATGACCAAACTAGCAATATTTAGCAAAGGTGATTGTTGTGAGCGAGACTACATTATTGCTAACTGTAAAAATGCAACCAAGTTTTAATTGGAAAGCTTTAACCAAATTGGTTTGCGGTAGAGCATTGACGATCGCTGTTGTTAGCTTTCCTAATATAGCTTTAGCTCTAAATGTGCAAGATGTGCCAAATCCCAAGCAAAGCCAAAATGGTTGGGTTACGGATATGGCAAATGTTCTTAGCTCAGAAACGGAGGCAGACATAAATCGTTTGCTCTCAAATTTAGAAGCAACAAATGGTAGTGAGATAGCTGTAGTAACCGTGCCAGAAACTACGCCATCGGCTACACCTAAAGAATTTGCTACAGCTTTATTTAACTACTGGGGAATTGGAAAGAAAGGTCGAGATAATGGTGTTCTATTGCTAATAGCTAAAGGCGATCGCCGAGTAGAGATTGAAACAGGCTATGGCGTAGAAGATGTATTATCGGATGCTCTAGTCGGTAATATTATCAATCAGCAAATAACACCTGCATTCAAACAGGGTAATTTTGACAAGGGTACTTTAAACGGAACTAAAGCATTGGTAACAGTTCTAGAGGCTGAAGCTAGGAATTTAAACCCAGATTCAGAAGGTAAAATTGCTAACTCAAACCCCCAAAATTTAGGTTCCATCGAACAAAATAGTCAAGATGGTGGGTGGGCGGTATTTTTGGGGCTGCTAGGATTAAGTGGAGGCATTTTAGCGATCGCTCTGGTTGGTCGCAAAGGTAAGCTTTTCCAAAAAGTTGTGGAACCTATTGTTAAGCTTTGTTCTACCTGTCAGCAGCCGATGACAAAAATTGACTCAAAGATCCTTCACCCGCATTTGAATCAACCGCAGCAAGTAGCACAAAAGCTAGGCAGTGTTGATTTTGAAGGATGGCACTGCATTAATTGTTACTTGAAGCAACATAGCTTGAAGGAAGTTCACCTAGAACGCCATCGGTTGCCCTCAAGCCGATTTAGATATTGTCCCGTTTGTCAAGAATTTACAGTAACGCACACATCAAAAGTCATTAAGCCAGCTACGGTTTTCAGTGAAGGTACAAGCCTTGAAGTTGGTAGCTGTAATTGCTGTTCTTACCAGAAAGAGACTGAGAAAACAATTAACAAATTGCCCCCACCACCCCCACCTCCTACTAAATCATCTTCTACTAACATTTGGATTAATAACGGTGGCAGCAGTGGGGGGTATAGCGGCGGCGGTGATTGGGGTGGTGGTAGCAGTGGCGGCGGCGGTGCGGGCGGCAGTTGGTAGAGGAAAAAATCGATGAGTAACCTAGAACCTAAAATTCCCGAAGAACTCACTCCAGAAGTTTTTGCTCTTGCTTCTCGCTTTTATGCTCAAAAAAGTCAAGAATTTTCATTGAAAGAATTAGAACAAGCAGGGTTAGAAGCCCAGATTCCGCCAGAGTTCATTCGACAAGCAGTACAAGAACTTCAAATTCAAGAGATTAAAACTCGCAAGCGATCGCAAAAACTTAAAATATTTTCGCTCGGCTTAGCATTAGTAATTTCTACCTGGAGCATTTGGACTTACAATACTCTCAACGATGCCGAGCAAAAAGTAGACTCTGCTTGGGCGCAAGTAGAAAATCAATTTCAACGCCGCTCGGACTTAATTCCTAATTTAGTTAGCATTACCCAAGCTCATGCTCAACACGAGCGTGATTTAGTTACGCAACTAACTCAATCTCAGCAAAATTATTTACAAGCCAGCACTCCAGCCCAAAAGATTGCCGCAAACATCCAGATGGATAAAGCTATTTCTCAGTTTCAGCAATATATAGTCCAAAATCCCCAGTTGAGTGCAGCACAAGCATTTACTAATTTGCAATATGAGTTGACGGGTACAGAAAACCGGATTGCTGTAGAAAGAATGCGTTACAACCAGGCAGTGCAAGCCTACAATCGCCAAGTTAAATTATTTCCTACTTCCCTAATTTCACCAGTATTTGGTTTTCGTCCCCGTACTTTTTTACAAGCTGCAACATCGGAGGTTCCAGTCGCATCACCAGTAACTAACTAGAGATATTTTGCACTTTCTGCTTTGTAGCGAAACTCTTGAAAAGTATAGAAACGATCGCATTTTTGCCGACGATCAAATTCCTACCCCAACTCGCTGCTGTTCCAAAACTTGACCGTACAATTGCTCTAAGCAAGTGATGTTGTAATTTAGGGTATAGCGCTCTAATACTCGCTGTCGAGCTTTTTTACCCAGCATCGGTGCTAACTCAGGATGATCTTGAAATAGTGGTAGCAATGTCCGCAACTGCGAGCCGACGCGGCGCGTATTTAATAGTACCCCTACGTCTTCCAATACTTCCCCATCAGCCCCTACATCGGTTGCCAAGCAAGCAAGTCCACAAGCCATTGCTTCCAATAAAGACAATGACAACCCTTCTACCAAAGACGGCAAAATAAATACATCTGCGCCTCTCAGAATTTCAATGCGTCGATGTTCATCGGCGACAAACCCCAGCCAGATGATGCCATGTTCCGAACCATAAAAAGGCTTTAAAGAAGGCGTTAGCGGACCATCCCCCACAATCAACAACTTGCTATCTACATTCATTTGAGCCTGCTTCCAGGCTCTCAAAAGCGCCTCTACATTCTTTTCTGCGGCTAATCGTCCTTGGTAAACAAATAAGTGTTGAGCGTTAAATTCGGCTTTGATCGCCGAAGTACCCGGAGAATATCTCTGCACGTCTACGCCATTCGGGATCACAGCTACATTATTTGCAGGTACGCCCAAACGCGCTAAAACTTCTCGCTGCACTTGAGAAAAAACAATTGTGCGATCGTAGTTGACTAAAAACGGCGCATAAAGTTGGTAGGCTAAAAGCTGGGTTCCCGATTTGAATTTTGCTCCTTTACCTGCAAACGGTGTATGAAAAGTAGCAACTAAAGGTAAGTTTAATTCAGCGCAGATTTCTGGTAAGAGAAAGTCTAGCGGCGACAAAGTTAGAGAAGCATGAACTAAATCGGGCTTTAGTTGGCGCAGAGATTCTGTTAAAACTTTAGTCGCTTTAAAAGAGGGGATTGTATAAACCTGAGATTTATAGAGGAAAGGCAGGGAAACTTCCGCACAGTCAGACTCGGTATCTCGACTCGCTTCTTCTTGGGCAAAATGAAGAAAGCTTACTTGGTGTCCTCGGTCTAACAGAGCATTCGTAATTTCTCTACCGTATGTGACGTTGCCACAAAAAGGTGTTTTTTTTCCAAGCCAAGCAATATGCATTCTTTAAGCACTTTGAGTTTAGAGACATTGACGATCGCACGTACATCGCCAAATTACAGTTAATTACAGGTATTCAATAGCAATTATCTGTTTAAACCCTGTAAATTTTCTGTTTCTGTACGGCAAATATACCAGGTTAAGAGGCTCCCTGCGATCGCAATTGCTGCCAAAATTGAAAAAACTGCCTGCAATCCAATCATAGTCTCGGCTAATCCAGCTAAAGCTAGAGGCAAACTTAGGGCAATATTTATAACGTTATTTTGCAACCCAAATACTTTACCCCGCATTTGGGGCGGAGTTTCTTGTTGAATTGTTGTTTGCATCGGAATCGCGACTAATGCCGAAAACATCCCCAATAAAGCCAGGGCAATTACTACAATCCACAATTCTTTGGTGAATATAGATAGAGCAATTAAACAAGCTGCCATGCCAATGGAACCATAAAAACTCAATCGAACATGAGAAAAACGCTGACCGTATTGTCCTAAAAGAGTCGATCCAGAAGCGAGTCCTATACCACCCGCCGCTAGCAAAAAACCAAATTGAGACGATTTTAAGCCAGGAATTACTTCTGCCATTCTCACAGCCAAAACTGCTAAAGCCGCAAAAATTGAAAATAGAATTACCAGTTGAATTAGAGCGTTGCGAATGCGCTTATTTTCTCCTAAATAGCGTAAACCATCGTGTAAATCTTGAAAAACATGATTTTGTTCGCGTTCGGGTTTTGGTTCTTGTTCGCCAGTTTTTAACAGTAATAATAGAACCCCAGCGATCGCATAACTGCCACCTACTACCAATTCCTTCCCAATTCCTACGCCTACACCTAGCTGATTTGTAGTGTTGTCAGCAAATGCCAGTAACGGTTCCCCCACCGCAAACCCTACAATTACTAAAGCCATCATTGTTGTTGTATACAACGAGTTAGCTGATAATAAGTGTCTTTCTTCCACCACTAAAGGAATTGCCGCTTGTTCGGCAGGGGCAAAAAACTGTGTCAAGGTAGAAATTAAAAACGATAACAAAAGTAAAATACCAAAACCTACAGGCAAACCCGCGATCGCTTGCCAATCTTGAGTTAACCACAGTAATACAGGAATCGATAATACTAAAATGCCGCGTAGAATATTAGTTGATACTAAAACAGTTTTTTTCGACCAGCGATCGACAAATACTCCAGCTAACGAACCAAACAGCACGGCGGGGATAGTGAAAGCCATCATAATC
Source organism: Aliterella sp. E5.1 (assembly GCF_057473825.1). Classification (NCBI taxonomy): domain Bacteria; kingdom Bacillati; phylum Cyanobacteriota; class Cyanophyceae; order Chroococcidiopsidales; family Aliterellaceae; genus Aliterella; species Aliterella sp. E5.1. The sequence goes on along the minus strand of NZ_JBYCCV010000010.1, from coordinate 55,708 downwards.
GCTGATACCCAGCCACTAATACTTTGATCGCTAGATTGAAAGCGAGTAGAAATAATCGCAATCATTAGCACCAAATAAATTTTATCGGCTAATTGCGAAAAAACCTGTCCGCTCCACATCGTTAAAAAATTACGATTTCTTAAAACTGGCAAAAATCCAGGTTCTTGTTCTCCAGTAGATTCTGGAGGCAGGTATGATGAGCTATCATCCATCGGTTGGTTAGCAATTGCTTCCGTATTCTTAGTTAACTCGTTTAACTGTTCTACGGTAGGCATATTAGCTTCTGAAACGCGATCGTTTTGTTGTTCAAAAGTGGAATTAGATAAAGGCATTTTTTGATATTTTTTATTAGATGGCTCTAAAGGCGACTTCTTTGATTTATTAGTAGATGAGGGATGATTAAAATGTGAGTCGGTAATAGTCTGATTAGACGGACTTGCTTTTGGGTTAGAGTTAGGGGGTTGCATCATACGTTTGGCGCGGAAGTTTGTAGAGCAAAATAACTGTCAATCAAAGCAGCAGAGCGAATTGGACGATCGAAGTGATGCTGAACGTATTGACGTAAAATCTTTTCAATAGATAGCCAGCTAGGGTTAGATTGCTCTACTTGACTTAGCTCAGCATCTGCTAGTTGCTGCATCAAGGCTAGTTCGTGACTGCTAAAACGAGCGTTTAGTTGCGGTAATGCTTGGCTTGTTCGGTAATGCGTATCAATTTCTTTAACCAAATTGGTTCTAACTTGCTCGGCGCTGCGGTAAACAATAGCTTTGTTTTCAGCTTGCAAACTTTCCCACGCATCTATACTAATTACGCCTCCGGCGGCGATACTAAAGCCTACTTGCTCCGTAGTGGGACTTCTTATTTCGGGAATAATAGGTTGGTGTGTCAATTGGCATTCTTGAACTTGTGGCGTGATTCCAGCTAGAGTTAGCAAGTGAAAAACGGCATGACATAGATAAGCTAAAATCAAAAACTCGCAGTTGCTAGGCAATTGTTCTAATCGCTTGAGATGCTCGTTAAGTAGGCAAAATAATTCTACTTGGGGTTGTTCGCTCAAAGCTTGGCACATAACTATTTCTGCCATATATTGACAAGCAGCTAACTTGCCCAAATTGCGACTCAAACCAGGGTAAGTACCAATAGTTTCAGCTTGAGTAATTTTATCAAGCGATCGCCCTTTGGCAATCAACAACTCGTTCACCACAAACAAACTGCTTCTACCACCTAAGCTAGAATTTTGCTTGCGCGCTCCTGGTGCTACGGCTCGAATCAAACCATATTCTTGCGTCAAAACTGTAACTAGGCGATCTGCTTCGCCTAAAGGCATACTTTTAAGATTAATTCCAGTGGCTTTGTAAGTTCGACTCATAGTTAGCTGTTAGCTTTTAGCTATTAGCAATGGGTGGAGGCTAGTTGTTTTTGTTAAGTAAACGATTTTAAACTTAGTCTTTCTCCACAGTATCGCGTTGACGGAGTAAATCCACACCGCGAGATGTACCTAAGCGAGTTGCTCCAGCTACCACCAAATCCAAGGCTTGCTCAATTTTGAGAATTCCCCCTGATGCTTTGATGCCTACACGCTCTTTTGCTAGTTCATAAAGCGACTTTACATCTACTACCGTTGCTCCCCCATTCCAGCCTGTACTTGTTTTCAGAAATGTTACGCCTGCATCCATACATAGTTCCGCAGCTAGGCGCTTTTCTGCATCCGTCAGCAGGGTAGTTTCTAATATTGCCTTAACTGTTACTCCTGTTTCTTCACAGATTTGAGCAATTTCTCGGTGGACTTCTTCAGTTTTGCCGATTTTTAACCAACCTAAGTTAATTACTACATCAAGTTCCGTTGCACCGTTTTCTACGGCTTCTCGCGCTTCGTAGAGCTTGGTAGCAGAAGTATTTGCACCACTAGGGAAGCCAATTACCGTACATATTTTAGGATTCTTCCTTTGCAATAATTCGGCAGCTAGACGCACGTAACAAGGGTATATGCAAACCGCCGCAAACTGATATCTGTCTGCTTCCTGGCACAGTTTTTCTATTTGCTCCGGTGTCGCTAAGGGATTGAGCAGCGTGTGATCGATTAAAGGAGCAATATCAATATCTGCATAATCTGCCGCCATTTGGTCGCCTCACACGTATATCTTATTAAGTTTTATCAGAAAACTTTACATAAATTATATTTTAACTTATCTGAGTAAAAATTTGGATACATTAAAGTTGATTTTCAGCATTAAGATCGAGATTTTTAACTTAACTGTCAAGACCAAAAGGAAAGAAAATTATATGAATAATTTAGGAATACTATATTGTGCTATCAAAAATTAAAATTACTGACTTACCATCAGTTAATTTATTAAAAAAAAACAGATTACCTAACTGTGCAGCTATATATTTTGTAGTTGACAGCAATGGGCAAATTATTTATATTGGCAGAACAGTAAACTTAGTAGCAAGATGGAAAGATCATCATCGATTTAATCAACTAAAAAGGTTTAATCGCAAAAATCCCCTTAGCATTAGCTGGCTAAATTGTAATGACGATCTCAATACGATCTCTAATTTGGAAAATGAGTTTATAAGCTTATATAAGCCGCCGCTAAATTGGTCAAAAATAGTTACACCTATAAGAAAAATTACTCCTGTTGAGACGGCATTACAACAAAGTCTCCATCAATTAGCAAAGTTGAATATTGTGGTTTTTGGATTTGACCCTATCGCTGGAGAAAACCGCCTACTATATATTTGAACTATCCAGTTTATGGTAAACGTGGGCTATCAGGTAGCATACGGGTTGCACTACGCAATATCAATAAAAAAGCTAGTTCGTTGAAGTGGAAAGAGTATCATACAGAACCTAAGTCTTTTGGCAAATTCGGATACTGGGAAACTGAGTACAACGGTATAAAAATAGATTTGAGTCCTGTTGAAGGCTTAGTTCATATAATGCAAGACGCAACTCGTAAAACTATTGCGGGAGTAGAGTTCATGGCTGTTAGTGTCTCGCAGCTAGAAACAATTATAGAAAGTGCGCCAGATATTAAAAAAGACACTCCAGGGCTAGAAGCCGTGGAAGAAGATCCGATTCCTATACAGCTTACAGCAGTTCTCATTCCGATAAAGTACAGCTTTAGGATTTAATTACTGTGAGGTCATGCTTAAGGTGTACTGCACTCAAGTGCGAACCGCTATATTAGTAAACTTCCAGCTAACAATGGGAACAATAAAAGTGTTGTTGAAGTTGAACCCTGGGAAGAATTAGAACCAATGCCTGAAGGTGAAGTTAGAGAGATGAATCGCCAGTTTTTAGATGTAGACGGTGTAGAAGTAGAGGTATGTACTAACGGAAATGAGAAGCATTTTGTTAGGCATAATGTTTACTGGTGGATATGGCAAGGGGGAAAAATCCCGATCTAGAGCGTAGTTGTGTAATAGAAAACTTACAAAGAACAATTGATAAATTGCCTTCCATTGGATGGACTGGCTATAGATTTAGACTTGAAACTATTGTATTTAATGAGGACGATGTTGAAGTTGAAAGTATACTGCTACTATTAGGAATGTTTGAAGACCTGATGAAAGATGCTAAGTCATTTTGCGGCGGTAAGGTCTTACAAGAAATTCAAAGCAGTGAATATAAGTCAAAACCGGAAGATTCAAGAGCTATAAAAATATGTGCATGGTTGCAACATAATTCATTATCATCACTACTTAAAACCAACAACGTCTAAAGCACTAGGCAGCTTTGTAACTTTTATACAAAATACAAGGCTGCATAATATTTTCTAAAATATATAGCTAGTAGTGCGATCGCAATAAAATTTACTTCCTAACTGGCTGAAATAGTTTGTATTGAACTCTTTTAGCTTGTGGGGTTGGTATAAAACAAATCAGAGGTCTTACAGCTTTCGCACTCTGCAAAGAATTGATTTCCACTTTTGCGAATTTTCTCTTTACTACTGCAACTTTGACAAGTAATGTTAATTGGCGTATTACCCTCACATTCCAAGCATTTAAAATAATAGCCATATTTGCCAGATGCTACAGACAAATTAGTTTTATTGCATTGACGACAGGGGTAGTTGCTTACAGTTTGAGCGATTACTTTATTGAGTTTAGAAACAACAGCCTTAGAGATAGATAAGCTTTCAGTTTTAACTTGAATGACTACTTTTTTCTCTAGGATAGTAGTTTGTGAAGTAGGATTAGATATAGCTTCTGCTTCAGTCTTGTAGCGTAAAGGTTTATGCTCCTTGAGTAAAAACTGGACAACTCTAGTTACTTCATCCTTGTTAAAAGAGTAGACTACACTGTTTAAACTTAAATTAAAGACACTATTGTCTTTTTGTCGTTTGCTATAAAGCGATCGTACTCAATCGCAAATTTGATCTGCCTTACACACTTCCTCTAGAGACATTTTTTTAGGGCGATCAATAATTCCAGAGTCAGATATTGCTACTAGGGTATCAATTGGCATCGATCTAAAGTGACTTTGCATACCCAAAATTTTGCCTAACAAAACCTCAGCGTATCGTTCCAAATGATTTTTGAGAAAAGTCTTTTGTCTGTCGGCTTGAAGAATAGGAGATGACATCCCTTGCTCAATGTTATTAAACCATCGAGGCCACTCTTGCTGCTCGTTGATCTTGACGCGGCTAGTGACGCTTTTACTTTCAATAACGATCATGCCGTATTGATGAACAACTAAATGATCGATTTGGGCAGCATCATTTTCATATTCCAAGCGTAAATCGTTAAACACATAAATATTTTTATTATCTGCAAAAGCTCGGCGCAGGTAAAAACTCATCTGTTCTTCTGCTTCTTTACCAGCTTTCGCAAACTTGCCTTGGGGAATAAACAAATCGAGTTCCTTAACGATCATAACTAGGAAGTAAAAATCACTAGCCTAGTATTCCCCAATTAATACGTCAAAGCTACATTAACCCCAAAAAAACTGAGACGTTTTAAAATACAAGCCCCATTAAAATCACTTACTAACTAGCTCAAAAGGGGTGGATTTTCCCCCCAAAGCTTCAACGATGGTGCGGGTATTTGCCACGATCATTTTGATATAAGAATCGCCATCGCTACCCGGTGCGCCGATAGAATCAGAATATAGACTTCTTGGTGCTAATTTCGCTCCAGATTCTTGTGCCACAGTTTGAATTAATGCGGGATTAATGGTAGTTTCGGCGAAAATCGCTGGAACTCCGGTATTTCTAATAGAATCAGCTAATTTTCTCACCGTTTGAGCGCTGGGTTGCTCCTCGGTACTAATGCCGATTAAAGTGCCAAAAACTTCTAAGCCGTAAGCTTTAGAATAGTATTGAAAAGCATCATGAGTCGTTACAAGTCGGCGCTTATTTTCGGGAATAGTTTGAACTTGCGATCGCGTCCAAGTATGCAACTGCTCTAATTGCTCTGTAAATTCCGCCGCATTTTGGATAAATTCTGCTTTGTCTTCCGGCGACAATTCTATCAACGTATCCCTGATACTATTTACCATTGCGATCGCATTTTTGACATCTCCCCAGACGTGAGGATCGGGTACAGTTTGCCCAGCTTTATCTAACTGCAAGGGTTTTATGACTTCTCCTACAGGCAGTTTACGCGCCTTTACACCCGCCGCGTTCATCATTTTAATCAACCCCGGCTCTAAGTTGTAACCGTTGTAGATAATTAAATCTGCTTTCTCAAACGCAATACTATCTTTGGGTACGGGTTCGTAAACGTGGGGATCGGCTCCTGGTTGCAAAATTCCCGTCAGTTCAATTTCGTCACCGCCGACTTTTTGCGTCCAATCATTTATTACCGTGCTAGTTGTAACTACATTTGGTTTGTTGTCATCACTGCTAGAATCAATACCTCCTTGCTGAGTCCCGCAAGCACTCAAATACATTCCCAGTAGTACCCCGACAACTTTTGCTAAGTTAAATTTTATGTCCTGGGACTGAGAACTCGCTTTCATAGACTTGATACATTAGTTTTCATATTCTTTTCATTTTTTAGCTTATACTGTTTTCATATTTCTTTCATTATTTTTAAATTTATAAACAAAATGGCAACTTCTACCAAGCATAAATCCAGACAAATACCCCCTGTTATGAATAGCGAATCAATTACGGTTAGTCACTTGAGCGTCCAATACCGCAGTGTTCAGGCGTTGCAAGATGTCAATTTAGCGATCCAACCAGGAAGATTAACAGGCATTATTGGACCCAATGGCGCGGGTAAAAGCACGTTATTGAAAGCAATGTTGGGTTTAACGGCAGTAAATAGTGGTCTTGTGCGCTACAAAGGTAGTCCGTTAATAAATCAGTTACAGCAAGTAGCTTATGTTCCCCAGCGATCGCAAATTGATTGGAGTTACCCCGCAACGGTGTCTGATGTGGTCATGATGGGGCGCGTAAGAAAGGCTGGTTGGTTTCGACGTTTTACAAGTGTTAGCCGTCAAGTAGCCACCGCCGCCCTCGATCGCGTAGGTATGAGCGAATATCGCGATCGATCTATTGGGCAATTGTCTGGAGGACAGCAACAGCGCGTATTTATTGCTCGTGCGCTGGCAGAAGAAGCAGAAATATTTTGCTTTGACGAACCTCTAGCTGGAATTGATAAAAGAACTGAAGCAGTAATTTTTGATGTCTTCCACGAATTAGCGGATACAGGCAAAATCGTTTTGGTCGTCAACCACGACTTGGGCGAAGCAATTACCCATTTTGACGACTTAATTTTGTTAAATACTGAGTTAGTTGCTAGTGGTAATCGAGCGGCGGTATTGCAACCGGAAAATATGAGTCGTGCCTACCGGGGACAAGTCATGTTTTTTACCGGGGAAGCGGCTTAATGATAGAGGCATTGATTGAACCGTTGCAATATAGTTTTATGCAGCGATCGCTTTTTATTGCGGTTTTGGTAGGAATTATCTGCGCTGTAGTGGGTAGTTACTTGATGGTGCAGCGATTGGCGTTACTTGGAGACGCGATTAGTCACTCTGTATTACCAGGGCTTGCGATCGCGTTTATTATTGGCGCAGATATCTTTATAGGGGCATTTATTGCTGGGGTTTTGAGTACAGTAGTAATTACTTTAATTAGAACGCGATCGCCAATTAAGGAAGATGCAGCCATGGGCATTGTGTTTTCAGCATTTTTTGCCCTAGGCATTACTTTAATTACAATTATTCAAAAAGATAACAAAATTGATCTCAATCATTTCTTATTTGGGAATATTTTAGGAGTCACGGGACAAGAAGTCAGAAATACAGCAATTATTTCGGCAGTAGTAATTGCTGTAGTCGTGCTGCTATACAAAGAATTATTGTTCTACACTTTTGACCCTTTGGGCGCTCAGGCGGCGGGTTTGCCAGTAAATTTGCTCAACTTTGGGTTGATGGTGTTAATCGCTCTAACCATTGTCGCTAGTTTAAAAGCTGTAGGCGTAATTTTAGTTTTAGCTTTACTGATTACCCCTGGGGCAACGGCTTATTTGCTAGTAAAACAACTCAATCAAATGATGATTTTAGGGGCAGCAATTGGGGTTGTAGCTAGTATTAGCGGTATGTATATTAGCTATTTTTTAAATTTACCTTCGGGTCCAGCGATTGTTTTAGTAGCATCGGGCTTTTTTACTTTGGCACTGTTATTTAGTCCCAGCCAAGGTATCCTTACCTATCCGCAAGCTAGTTCGGCAATGCCTTTGTGGAGAGAAGTAAAAAGTATTTTGGGCTTGAAATAGATTGTTAACGCGATCGCACTTGCTGGATAATTTCTTCTACCTGTTGCATTTCCTCCTGTTTATTTTGCGATGCGTACAGTTTTTTTGCTTTTTGCAAAGAAGCGATCGCTTCTGGCAATTTACCTTGACTCCAAAATGCTACCCCCAAGTTTTGATGAGAGATTGGTTCGCTAGGATTAATTTGAACTGCAATGTTAAATACTGTAACTGCTTCAATAAAATTGCCTTGACTACCTAAAGCAATGCCTAAATTATTGTAGGTTTCTAGGTTTTGAGGATTGATAGCTAAGGCTTGTTTAAAAGCAGTGACAGCTTCAGCAAATTGATTTTGGCTGCTCAAAGCCAACCCCAAGTTATTGTGAGCATTCTCAAAAGTAGGATAAATTTTGATAGCTTGATTAAAAGCAGCGATCGCTTGCTCAATTTTACCCTGCTCCGCCAAAGTTACACCGCGATCGTTGTATGCTTGGGCTTCTTGAATTTTTTTAGCTCCAAGCGGAGAAGTTTGCTTAGTTACTACAGGTATTGGCTCAGAAGCAAATATTGGTTGAGCTAGGATAGTCATGCTAACTATGCTCAACACTAATGCCAGGTTCGTAGGTAAAGTATTTTTTTTCATAAGAATTTAGATAATAAATCAAAACAGTTATAAATATTGTATGCAATTTACAAGTTTGTCGGAACGCCCTAAGTATAGCCAAGCTTAAATAAAAAAGCCTAGGTTTGTAAACGCTAGGCTCTTTCAAACTATATTAAGACTTAGAATTTACTCGTCATCGTCTTCAAAGTCGTCATCATCATCTACATCGTCATCATCATCTACATCGTCTATTTCATCATCAACCAGTTCCTCCTCATCGGGAGTAACCGCACCGCGATCAAAGTTAAATCCTTCTCCCAACCCGCTTTCAAAGCTATAAGCACGAGCCGTGCGATCGTCTAGCACTACATCTAACGGATCGTCGCTCTCCTCAAAAACACTACTAGCATCTAAAGTCGGATCTTCAGAAACCGCAAGTGGCTCTTCATAGGCATTGAACCCCGTACCCGCAGGAATTAAGCGTCCAATAATTACGTTTTCCTTCAAACCCCGCAGCCAATCTGACTTACCTTCAATAGCAGCTTCCGTAAGGACTCTTGTAGTTTCTTGGAAAGATGCCGCAGAAATAAAGCTATCAGTATTGAGCGAAGCTTTAGTAATCCCCAATAACATCGGCGTGTATTGAGCTAAAGCGCCGCCTGTAATACTCATGGCTACATTCACCTGCTCGATTTGGCGTAGCTCAATCAACTCTCCAGGCAAAATAGTTGTGTCTCCACCATCATCTACCCGCACTTTAGAAGTCATCTGCCGAACAATAGTCTCGATATGCTTGTCAGCAATATCAATTCCTTGAGATTGATAAACCAACTGCACTTCATTAACCAAGAAGTTTTGCACTTTTTGCAATGCTTCAGTAGAAGCGGCAGAACCTTTTTGTGCGGAATAGTAGTTGAAGAACACCTCCAAAATTTCGTGCGGATTAGCCGGACCATCAGTTAGCTGCATTCCCACATCTACTACCGATCCATCAGAGACTACAGGATTTTGCCCAGGTCCCAAAGGATAATCAGTAATTGTCCCGTTATCTTCAATTACCTTAACGGCAATAGTTTCATCTTCTACTCTAGTTAGTTCTACAGTTCCCGGTCTAATAGCTAGAATACAAGCTTCTTTGGGTTTGCGTGCTTCTAAGAGTTCCTCAATTCTGGGCAATCCTTGAATGATATCTCCAGTTTTAGTCCGCTCAAATACCAGCAAGACTAAGTTGTCTCCTCTTTGCACTAATCCCGCATCATCTACTTGCAACATTGCTCCAGGGCTAACCCGGTAAGGGCGGGCAATGCGTAGAGTAACTTTGTAAGAGCTTGTAGAGAGTTGATTATTTGCTTGGGCGGCTTCTTGTTTGCTTTGGTTGGCAATTTCGATTACTTGAGCGGATTCTTCTATAAACACCCCAGGAGCAATTTCGCTCCCAGCAATTAACAAGCTACCCACTTTGACGCGGGGCTTTTCATTTGTGACTACAGTAAAACAATCCTTTTCTCTTAAAATCAAAATTCGGCGAATCGCCTCCGCACCTTCTCTCACCCCGCGTACAATCCCTGTTTCTTTACACAAAACTTCAGTCCGAGCGACTACAGCTTTCGGGGGAATCTCTTGCCCTTCAACTACATTGAGCCGAGTATTGGTACTGCCTTGGGTAACATCGGCGGGGGTATCTTTACGAATAATTTGTGATTCTAAAATCACTAATTTCAGGCGCTTGATTTCTGAATTTTCCGCATCTGATACAAGCTAAATATCTGCCACAATTGGCGAACCGCCAGTGTATTCAGCCGAGTGCGTTTGATCCATTTCTAGCACTAGCTGAGTCCGCAGTAGTTCAACTCCCTCTACAGATTTCACGCGCTCAGAATCTTTGTAGGGCAATCGACTAACTGCCCGTAGTTCAATCGAGCGACCCTCACCAGTGCTTGATTTTGTACTAGGTACAGAAGGAGAATCGGGTACGGCAAACTCAGTTACAGGGCGCAGTAAAAGCGCTGGACCATTGGAGGATGACTCTATATATTCGATGTAGCGCAACTCTGACGCAACATACCCTGGAATTAATTCCTCTCCAGGTTGCGTAAACGTGCCATCACGGTTTAATACGGATTCTGGATCGTCCAGCATCAGTAATTCACCAGGTTTGATCACTAATTCGCGCAAAATATCATTTTTCTGAGTTACTTCGACGACACCGTTAGTTTCACAGAAAATGTCTCTGACAACTTCTGTACCCGCTTCAACGTATTGACCATCTTCTACATACAACAAGGAAAGATCTTTATTGACTTCGTGAGTTTCTTCAGGTATCCACAGTATTGTGCCGCCCTTAACTACTTCGTAGCCTTGTTTACCTTTACCTTTTTTGGCAACTTCTACTCCCGCATATTTAATTAAGCCACCAGTATTGGTCCGGTATTCGTCAGAAATAAGTTCAGCGACTACTTGACCTGTTTGAACTTTTGTACCTGGGGTTGCTAGGAGCGAGAACATTGCCCCATGATTGGTTTCAATGATGTAATGGTCGCCTTGGCGAGAAGACTGCTCTACGCGCACGGTGGCGGTGTCTAGAACAACGGAAGCTGTGATGATTTCAATTTCACGGGCGCTGTGACCGGACTCAGGGGTGTCGGCAGCCGATCGCACAATCCCACCATGCAGGGTATGGATTTTTGTTTCAGCAAGGACGGTATTGGCATCCACGCGATCGCCATTAACTACACTTGGCTCCGCTCCAGGGGGTAAGTTGTACACTTCTCCCGACAAAATCCAAATCAAGCCACCTCTAGTCGCTGTCGTTGTAGTATTGCCTTGTCTATCGGTTTTTTCTTCTGGTACTAGATCGGCAAATTTGACTTCTCCAGCTAAATCTGACGAAACGTCTTTGGTTGCTTTTTCGGTATGAGCGCGGTTAGTCCGGCTACCGATGGCGACTTCCGCTAGTAATTGATCGGCTTTAACTTTTTGACCGTCCACAATGTAGATAGTCGATCCTTGAGTAACAGGAATAGTTACGGATTTTCCGCTACTTACTTCCAACATCAAGTCGCCATTTGCTTCTACAAATAAAGCCTCTTCACCGTGACGGGTTCTAAAGGGTCTAGTCCGCAGCTTTTTGGGAATGCGGATAGTTCCTTCTTCTTCGCTACGGACTTGACGCGCGACTTCTCCTGTAAATACGCCGCCAGTGTGGAACGTCCGCATTGTTAGCTGAGTTCCAGGTTCGCCAATACTTTGAGCGGCAATAATTCCCACCGCTTCACCCAAGTCTACGAGCTTGGCATGAGCCAAACTCCAGCCGTAGCAGTGTTGGCACACCGATCGCGCGGCTTCGCAAGTTAAGGGACTGCGCACCATTACTTCCTCTACTCCAGCTTTTTGAATTGCGATCGCAGTATCGTCGCACATTGGCTGATTTTTAGGAGAAATTACGGCTTTGGTTTTGGGGTGAACTACGTCTTCTAAGGGTACGCGCCCTAGCAAGCGCGAACTTAGAGGAATCATGATGCGGTCGTTTTCCACCATTGGACGCACCATAATTCCCCGCGTCGTGCCACAATCTACTTCGCGCACAATCACGTCTTGGGATACGTCTACCAAGCGGCGAGTCAAATAACCAGAATCTGCCGTTCTTAAAGCGGTGTCTACAAGTCCTTTTCTAGCTCCGTAAGAAGAAATAATGTACTCTGTTACCGTCAAACCTTCTCTAAAGTTTGTTTTAATTGGTTGGTCGATGATTTCCCCTTGGGGATCGGCCATCAACCCGCGCATTCCTACTAGCTGGCGGACTTGAGAGATATTTCCTCTCGCACCAGAGAACGCCATCATGTATACAGAGTTGAGAGGATCTGTTGCTTTGAAATGCTCCACCACTTCATCTTTAAGGGATTCGGAGGTACTATTCCAAGTATCAATTACCTTTTGAAAACGCTCTACTTCAGTAATCTCTCCGCGTGTATAGCGCTCTTCAGTCGCCAAAATTTCGGTTTCTGCCGCTTCAAGGAGCAGTTTTTTGGTGGGGGGAACCTTCAAGTCATCAACGCTAATAGAGATTCCCGCCACCGTAGCGTAGCGAAAACCCAAATCTTTTAATCGGTCGGCGATCGCGGCGGTTTTGGCAGTGCCATAGTGAGTAAACGCCCAGGCAATCAACTTTTTGAGTTGACCTTTATCTACCACGCGATTGCGGAAAATCATTTCTTTGCCGTCTGCCATTTTTGCCATCCCTTATTTAGTTGATTAGTTGCGAACCGCTTTACTGCAATACTTCTTGAATAGTTTTGTTGTAGATAATCCTGCCGGGAGTAGTACGCACAAACTGGGAAATTAGCTCGCCGTCCGCATCTTCACGACGGCGGATATTATTGTTAGTAATTACTCGCGTGCCATCACTGAGCTTTTCTACCTTCTCTACACCATCATCTTCCGAATCTACCAAGCCATCAAAACGCACCCAAACTTTGGCATGAATATGTACTTGCTTTTGTTCGTACGCCATGATTGCGTCATCTAGAGAAGCAAAATAGCGATCGCCCCCATCATTACTATTCGGATTTTCTGCCGTTAAGTAGTAGCAACCCAACACCATATCTTGACTTGGAGTCACAATCGGTCTTCCCGTAGCCGGAGACAAGATATTATTAGAAGCCAGCATTAGCAACCTTGCCTCCGCTTGACTTTCCAAAGACAAGGGAATGTGTACCGCCATTTGGTCGCCGTCGAAGTCAGCGTTAAAAGCTGGACATACCAAGGGATGCAACTGAATTGCCCGACCTTCTACCAAAATTGGCTCAAAAGCTTGAATTCCCAATCTGTGTAAAGTAGGAGCGCGGTTTAGTAGTACGGGATGCCCTTCAATTACTTCTTCCAAAACGCCCCAGACGCTAGGATCGCCTCGTGAAATCAACTTTTTGGCAGCTTTAATGTTATTGACTACGTTGCCGCGAATCAGCCGATGAATTACAAAGGGTTGAAATAGCTCAATTGCCATTTCTCTTGGCAAACCGCATTGATGAATTTTTAGCTTTGGTCCGACGACAATTACCGATCGCCCAGAATAATCCACCCGTTTTCCGAGCAAGTTTTGCCGGAAACGACCTTGTTTGCCTTCAATAATATCTGATAAAGACTTTAAGGGGCGGTTGTTTGCGCCTACTACCGTCCGTCCGCGCCGTCCGTTGTCAATTAAAGCGTCCACCGCTTCTTGCAACATTCGTTTTTCATTACGGACAATAATTTCTGGCGCTAAAATTTCTTGCAACCTTGCCAAACGATTATTTCGGTTAATCACTCGGCGATAAAGATCGTTTAAGTCGCTAGTAGCAAAACGTCCACCATCCAACTGCACCATTGGGCGCAGGTCGGGAGGGATAACGGGAATTACCTTCATTACCATCGATTCAGGCAAAGATCCAGTAGCAACGAAGTTATCGATTACCCGCAGACGTTTAATTAATTTGGCGCGTTTTTGTCCTTTGGCATTAGCAATTTCTTCGCGTAAGCTTTCTGCCTCGGTTTCTAGTTGAATATCTGCAAGTAGCCGCGCCAATGCTTCTGCGCCGATGCCGACTTCCACACCACTTAGCTCAGATTCTTCGCTATAAAGTTGGTCTTCAATTTCCAGCCACTGATCTTCTGTTAGTAGTTGTTTATAAGTAAGAGTATCGGCGTTACCAGGCGATAGAACTACGTAAGCATTGAAGTAAACAATTTGCTCCACATCCCGCAAAGGCATATCCAGCAAAATAGCAATATAGCTAGGTATACCTTTGAGATACCAAACGTGAGCCACGGGGGCTGCAAGCTTGATAAAACCCATGCGATGGCGGCGGACGCGAGCTTCCGTTACTTCTACACCACAGCGTTCGCAGACAATACCGCGATGTCTAACTCTCTTGTACTTACCGCAATGACATTCCCAATCTTTAGCAGGTCCAAAAATCCGTTCGCAAAATAAGCCATCCATTTCTGGCTTAAGGGTTCGGTAATTAATAGTTTCTGGCTTAGTAACTTCCCCTACCACTTGACCATTTGGTAGAGTTCGTTCTCCCCACTGCCGAATTCTCTCAGGGGAGGCGATGCCAATTTTTACATAATCAAATTGCGTGACTTGTGGCGTTCTCATAAGTTAAGTAAGAAGGGGGAGAGGAATAGATTGCACATTTTCGCCAGGATAAAAAGCTAGAAGTAAATTTTGTTACTTCTAGCTTTTGGCTATACTTCTTCTTCGAGTGCTTCGCGACTAAGAGATTCGTAAGTAGGACGATTGGGAGTCCGACGACCCCCAGTATCTGCCATCAAATCAATTTCCACATCTAAAGAACTGCCATCAGACTGAAGTTCTACTTTATGGACAGCAATATCTAAGCCCAGGGATTGCAATTCTCGCATCAACACTTTAAACGACTCTGGCGTACCGGGACGGGGAATTGCTTTCCCTTTAACGATCGCATTTAAGGCTTCATTGCGTCCCTGCATATCGTCAGACTTGACTGTCAGCAATTCTTGCAAGGTGTAAGCCGCACCAAATGCTTCTAGCGCCCACACTTCCATTTCTCCAAATCTTTGACCGCCTTGTTGCGCTTTGCCACCCAAAGGCTGCTGCGTAACTAAGGAGTAAGGACCTGTAGAACGAGCGTGAATCTTGTCATCAACTAAATGCACCAGCTTCAGCATATAAGCTATGCCCACCGTTACTGGGCGATCGAAGGGTTCTCCCGTCCGCCCGTCATACAATTGAATTTTTCCTGGGGCTTCGGGGTCAAACAACCAATCTTTCCCAGTTTCTTCTCGCGCTTCCGTCAATTTTCCATGCACGATTGTTCTTGATGATTCTTCTCCATACATTTCATCAAAGGGAGTAATCTTAAACCGCAGTCCGAGATTTTCTCCAGCCCAACCGAGCAAGCATTCAAATACCTGTCCGACGTTCATCCGCGATGGTACGCCTAAAGGATTGAGAACGATGTCTACGGGAGATCCATCAGGCAAATAAGGCATATCTTCTACAGGCAAAATTCGAGAAATAATTCCTTTATTGCCGTGCCGTCCTGCCATTTTGTCGCCGACTTGAATTTTACGCTTTTGCGCTACATACACCCGGACTACCATGTTAGCGCCCGGTGGCAATTCGTCGCCTTGTTCGCGGGTAAACACGCGCACGTCTACTACTCGCCCTTTTTCACCGTTAGGTACGCGCAAAGAGTTATCGCGGACATCCCTAGCTTTTTCACCAAAGATTGCTCTTAGTAGTTTTTCTTCCGGTGGTTGATCCGATTCTCCTTTAGGAGTGACTTTGCCGACTAGAATGTCTCCCGAATCTACCCAAGCACCAATACCAATAATTCCTTGTTCGTCGAGTTGGCGTAAAGCATCTTCACCGACGTTGGGGATTTCTCTGGTAATTTCCTCTGGTCCTAGCTTGGTTTGTCTTGCTTCAATTTCGTATTTTTCAACGTGGATTGAAGTATAAGTATCGTCTTGGACGAGTTTTTCACAAATTAAGATCGCATCTTCGTAGTTGTAACCTTCCCAAGGCATATAAGCTACAGTGATATTCTGCCCTAGCGCGAGTTCTCCGCCTTCCGTAGAAGATCCATCGGCAAGAACCTGTCCGGCAACTACGCGATCGCCAAATCGCACTAAAGGTCGCTGATTCAAACAGGTATCTTGGTTAGAACGCTGATACTTAGATATTGGATACTCAATTTCTTGAGGTGCAAAATTTGTTTGAGCGTCTCTAGTAATTTCTTTACTCTTGACTCGGATGCGAATTTTGGTGGCATCTACATAAGCGACTTCGCCATCGGTACGGCTAACTATCACCATGCCAGAGTCGCGCGCAGCTTGTGCTTCTAGCCCTGTACCCACTAAAGGACGCTCTGGCTTAAGTAATGGCACGGCTTGCCGTTGCATATTCGACCCCATTAGCGCCCGGTTAGCGTCGTCATGCTCCAAAAAGGGAATAAGACTCGTTGCGACCGAGACAATTTGTACGGGAGATACCGCCACGTAGTCCACTTGATCGGGAGTAGTGCTGGCAAATTCCTGGCGATAACGCACAGTGACTTTTTTACCCAAAATTTGACCGTTTTCATCAATGGGGAGGTCGCCTGGTGCTACTCGCAAATCATCTTCTTCGTCCGCCGTCATATATACAGGCGGCTTATCAAACTGAACGATGCCGTTTTCTACAGGTCTAAAGGGTGTCTCTAAAAAGCCGTACTGATTGACTTTAGCATGGGTTGCTAAAGAGCCAATTAACCCCGCGTTTGGTCCTTCTGGCGTTTCCACCGGACAAATTCGCCCGTAGTGGGAGGGATGAATATCTCTAACTGCAAAACCTGCACGTTCGCGGGTCAATCCGCCAGGTCCAAGGGCTGACAAGCGGCGCTTGTGGGTAAGTTCAGCTAAGGGATTGGTTTGATCCATGAACTGACTTAATTGGCTAGAACCAAAAAACTCTTTAATTGCTGCTACCAAGGGCTTAGGATTGACTAAGGAGGCGGGACTTAAAGTGTCAGGATCGGAGACAGTCATGCGTTCGCGAATGATCCGCTCTAATCGATTCAAGCCGACTCTAACTTGGTTTTGCAACAGTTCGCCTACACTTCTCACCCGCCGATTGCCCAAGTGGTCGATATCGTCGATACTACCCATATCAAACTCTAAGTTGATTAGGTAGTCAACGGCAGCCAAAATATCAATTGGTGTCAGGACTCTAGTGGTATCGGGGATGGATAGCCGCAGCTTTTTATTAATTTTGTAGCGTCCTACCCGCCCTAAGTCGTAACGCTTGGGGTCGAAAAAGCGAGACTCTAACAATTGATTACCACCAGATACTGTAGGTGGTTCCCCTGGTCGCAACTTGCGATACAACTCCATCAGGGCATCGTCTTCGCTAAATTGCCCTTCTTTTTCAATCGTTTTTTGAAAATACTCTGGGTGACGTAGAGAATCAAAAATCTCGTTATCTGATAATCCGAGAGCTTTCAATAGCACTTGGGCTGATAATTTGCGGGTTTTATCAATTCTTACCCAAACTAAGCCATTGCGGTCAGTTTCAAATTTTAGCCACGCTCCTCGGTTAGGTATTAAACTAGCAGAATAAGTACGGCGACCATTTTTATCAACTTCGGACTTGTAGTACACTCCAGGACTACGCACGATTTGGTTGACGATTGCCCGTTCTGCACCGTTAATAATAAATGTGCCGCGATCGGTCATGAGCGGCAAATCGCCAATAAATACTTCTTGCTCTTTAATTTCCCCGTTCTCTTTATTAATCAATCGGGTGGGTACGTACATTTGTACCGCATAGCTGCTATCG
Organism: Aliterella sp. E5.1; assembly: GCF_057473825.1. NCBI lineage: Bacteria > Bacillati > Cyanobacteriota > Cyanophyceae > Chroococcidiopsidales > Aliterellaceae > Aliterella > Aliterella sp. E5.1. The sequence goes on along the minus strand of NZ_JBYCCV010000010.1, from coordinate 38,054 downwards.
CGCCGTTTTGCTTCGTCTACGTCGTACTTTGGCTGCTTGAGTTTGTAGTTATGACCTAAAAAATGTAATTCTAATTTACCCGTATAGTCAGTAATTGGTGAGAAGCTATTAAGTTCTTCAATTAGTCCTTCTTCTAAAAACCAACGGAAGCTAGAACGCTGAATGTCAATTAAGTCGGGTAGCAAAAAGGCAGGTTCAATGTAGTTGTCAGTGGTCATGCGTTTTTATACTTATTGCTGCTGGTATGTATTCAACGGGCGGAAATCCTTTTCTACTGCTTGCGCTTTGCTATTTAACAGGTACGCAGTGATTGCTAACAAAAAATTTTTTCATATTCAAAAGATGACTTATTGCCAACTCTAGCTATTTATCATTGTGCAGGATTTGTAGTATCGTCATTCTAGGGGTGAATTATTACGGCATTGTTTTAGCTAGTATCATCCACGTAAGTTTGAGCGCGATCGCTAGACATTTTTGCAGTCAAGTTGCCGATAATATAGTATGGACAACAAAAATTCTCCACTTGCGACTTGTTTGCTCTTAAGATCCCTTGGTTGTAGAGCTTTAAGGGTTTAGATTGGCGGCTTTGTAGAATTTTTCCTAGCAAAATTGACTACAATTGCTTGACCCTTAACTATTATGACTTTTTTCCCCTTCATTGGTCGCTTTAGAATTAGACTGAGAGATTAAACAGTTTACAAGCATTCGCCGTAGTTGTTTGAGCAATTTCTTCGACCGTTACGTCACGCAATTGAGCAATAGCTTGGGCTACGTGCAGAACAAAGGCTGGCTCATTGCGTTTATGCCCTCTTTTGGGGACTGGAGCCAAAAAAGGGCAATCTGTTTCAATTAGTAGGCGATCTTTGTTGACAATTTGAGCGCTTTGATGAATCTGCTGAGCATTTTTAAAAGTCACTGTACCGCTAAAACTAATGTAGAACCCTAAGTCTAAAAACCATTTGGTTTCTTCTGGCGTTCCTCCCCAGCAGTGCATTACACCTTGGATTTGATGAGAGTTGTTTGCTTGCCAAGATTGCAAAATTTGTTTTAGTTGTGCCGCAGCATCCCGACAGTGGATAATTACAGGCAAGTTCAATTGTGCAGCGATATCTAGTTGGGATTCTAAAACTAGGCGCTGCTGGACTATATTGTTTGCCCTATAACAATCTAAGCCTGTCTCGCCAATTGCTACTACTTTGGCATCAGAACTAGCCAACGCCAATATTTCCTCAGCCATTTTCTGCGTCCATTTGTCTGCATCTAGGGGATGCAAACCCACAGCAAAATTGATTTCAGGATAGGTATTAGCTAGCTTTTGAATGCGGGTAAATTCGCTAGGCTCTACACAAGAGTGGACGAGCTTTACTACACCATTTTCTTGCCAACGCGATCGCACTACTTTTATATCTGGCTCAAACACATCAAAGTTTAGATGAACATGAGAGTCTATCAGCTGCATGATTTTTTTAAGCTGTAGTTCTTGCTGCTAAGCGATTTGACGCTAAAAGTTGATGCTAGAGAGCCTCTTAGGGAGCGCTGCTGATGCTAGCTTCTTTTCTTTTCAAACTGTTGGCAAGGATTGATTTTTTCCTCGCACCATTATTTCGATGCAGTACCTTGCACTTTACGGCTTTATCGATTTTGCTAAATGCCGCCGACATATGCTTTTCTACTTCTTGCTTTGCTTCAGGAGTAGGATTGACCGCATAGCTATCTACGGCGGTGAGGTACTTTTTCATCAGGGTTTTGACGGCTGACTTGTAAGCTTTATTACGCAAGCGATTTCTTTCCGCGACTTGGATGCGCTTGATAGCAGATTTGATATTTGCCACAATTAATTCAGAAAAACTACTGTTATATAGACAAAATACTAGATGTACTAATATAACACTGATATTACAATAATTGGTATGGATGGAAAAGAAAAATCCGCGTTAAGCTATATAAGTAGCGAGTATCGGTGAACTTGACCCGCCTTAAGGGGCGAATAATGGCAAGGAAGCAGTACGCGCTATAACTAGCACTAACTCCAAAATTGATTGTATTGCGAACTTCATGCTGCGAATTATTACTCAGCAAGGCGAGGTACAAGCAGAACTACAAAGGATCTGCGATCGCACCCAGGACGACCAGGTGCACCACAAAGAAGCGACAGTCCGAGAAGTACTTCAGGCAGTAAAGCGCCAGGGAGACAAAGCCGTACTGCACTATACAGCAGAATTTGATAATCAAGAACTCCAAGTAGAAGACTTGCGTGTTAGTGGCTCCGAATTGGACGCGGCTTATCAGCAAGTATCAAAGGAGTTATTGAGCGCGATTCGTTTGGCTTGTCAAAATATAGAAGCATTCCATCGCCAACGCATCCCTAAGTCGTGGGTACAATTTGGGGAGCTAGATGTTGTGTTGGGCAAACGTTATACCCCCGTAGACCGAGCAGGGTTGTACGTGCCTGGAGGTAGAGCCGCCTACCCTAGTACGGTACTTATGAATGCAATTCCAGCAAAAGTAGCTGGCGTACCTAGAAGAGTAATAGTCACGCCTCCAGGGGTGGGAAAAACTATCAACCCCGCCGTGCTAGTCGCCGCGCAGGAAGCGGGAGTAGAAGAAATTTATCGCGTAGGTGGAGCGCAAGCGATCGCTGCTTTAGCTTACGGAACCGAGACAATTCCCAAAGTAAATGTGATTACCGGACCCGGCAATATCTACGTCACTTTGGCAAAAAAATTAGTCTATGGAACTGTAGGTATTGACTCCTTGGCTGGACCCTCAGAAGTGCTAGTTATTGCCGATACTGGGGCTAACCCCGAACACTTAGCTGCCGACTTACTAGCCCAAGCAGAACACGATCCGATGGCTGCGGCGATTTTACTTACCACTGATAGTAGGGTAGCGCTGAAAGTACAAGCAGCCGTGGAAAGGCAACTATTAGACCACCCACGCCGGACTTTAACGGAAAAAGCGATCGCTCATTATGGACTAATTGCGATCGTCGATTCTCTAGACGTAGCGGTACAGCTATCTAACGAATTTGCCCCAGAACACTTAGAGCTTGAAGTTGCAGAACCTTGGGACTTAATGCCAGATATTCGTCATGCGGGGGCAATTTTTCTTGGCTACTCCACTCCTGAAGCCGTAGGAGACTACCTAGCAGGTCCTAACCATACTCTACCTACTTCTGGCGCTGCTCGTTACGCCTCCGCCTTGGGCGTAGAAACTTTCCTCAAGCACTCTAGTATTATTCAATATTCTCCAATGGCATTGCAGCAAGTAGCGGGAGCTATTGATGTCCTAGCAAAGGCAGAAGGATTGGTTTCGCACGCGCAATCTGTAGAGCTGCGAGTAGAGGATAATGAGCCTAAAGACTGGAAACGACAAGAGTAGTTTTCAGTATCAACTTTGAAGGAGACAATTGCAGTGTTAAACATAATTGTGGTAGCTCTAGACAGCTCCGAGCTTTCCGATCGGGTAATTGAGACAATCCAACAACTGCAATTGTCACCTTCTGCCAAAATTATTCTTGCCCATGCGATTCCTGCATCAGATTCTGAATTGGAAATAGCTGCCGATCGCCCTCAAAGTGAAGCTGAGACAATTCCTTACCGCCACATTGAAAAGCAGTTGCAAGCTTACCAAGCCTGTTTGCCCTTTGAAAGCGAACTAGAAATTGTCACGGGAGATCCAGCCGAAGAAATTATTCGGTTAGCAAATATATATCATGCTGATTTAATTGCGATCGGCAGTCGCGGATTGACTGGGGTAAAGCGAATTTTACAAGGTTCTGTAAGCAGCCAAGTTGTAGAAGATGCCACCTGTTCAGTGCTAGTAGTTAAGCCCTCAGTGTGATAGTTATGAAAATGCGATCGCGTATTTTTATTAACAGTTGTATTTTTGAATAGCTGCCGATTTAACCATGATGCAAAAAATCCTAGTTATAGCCGTAAGTTTGACAACATTACTTGCCCCAAGCCCAGCGAAAAGTCAGTTAATACCCCAGCCTTGGGTATCTGTAGGGATCAACGATAGCGATCCTACTTTTGCTTTAGGAGCAAGAGCAATAAATTGGGGAGTTGAGCTAGGGACGGGTGCAGACGGCGCTACAGGGGTAGATGTACTGAAATTTATTAGCGTACCCCTAGTTTCTCCTTACGTAGGCTTAGGATTGTATTCCGCAGATAAAGGCGTAGCAGTTTCTGGTGGCGTTCAAGTGGGTGCAACAGATAATATTTTTGTTGGCGTTGGCTACAATACGGTTCGAGGTATTAACGGACAATTAGGAGTGAGATTTTAGTAAACTTATCTACTTGATTGATAAAAGCCCGTTAGCTTCAGTTATTAGCCTAGGGTGTTGCCTTGGGCTGACTTGTTTGAGTTAAAAACTGACGTAGGTTTAACAAGCTCAAAGTTTGTCCTGCACTTAATGGCAATAGAGATATGCCTTCCAGGTGCGACTGAACCCAACCTTCTCCCCAGTACCACTCGTGAAAGCCATCAATCCCTTGACTGAGTATGAGGCGCAGACTCTCTGGCGTAGCTACTTCTACTTGATGATGAATTGGGACAAACCCAGTCCAGTTCGTAAAGGTAAGTCCTGGGTGTAATTGTTCTGGCATTCCAGGGTTGAAGCGTTCAAACCACAGCCATTGTTGCAACTGCCTAGGGCAAAGTAGGCTATCTCGGATGGTATCAAAGGAAGCTGAAACTTCTATGCGGATTTGGCTTTGTTGAAATGTACCCAGCATGGCTTTAAATTGTAGCGAGTGTCTTAAGTTCTACTTTCCAGTATGGCAGAATTGAATTTTCCTGCCCCTAACCCATCCGCCTTACTCTCCATCCTAAAATAAAGATATAAAGAATTGTAAGGATTTTCATGGCAGATCAATTAATTCGTGCCACCGCCGCCAATGGTGGAATTAGAGCAGTAGGTGTAATTACAACTCGTCTGACGGAAGAAGCTAGAGGGCGGCATAATCTCTCCTACGTAGCTACGGCGGCGTTAGGTCGTACCATGTCCGCCGGACTGTTGCTTGCTTCAAACATGAAGCGCCCTGGTTCGCGCGTGAATATCAGAGTTAAGGGTAACGGGCTTTTGGGTGGCATTTTGGTAGATGCAGGTTTGGATGGAACGGTACGCGGCTATGTAGATAATCCTGACGTAGAACTACCACCAAATAGTAAAGGCAAACTAGATGTTGGTGGTGCAGTAGGAAAAGAAGGGTATTTGTATGTAGTCCGCGATGTAGGGTACGGATACCCTTACGCTAGTACGGTTGAATTGGTTTCTGGAGAAATTGGCGAAGATGTGGCACATTATCTAGTTACCTCCGAACAAACCCCCTCTGCTTTGGTTGTAGGTGTGTTTGTGGGTGCAAATGGGGTGACAGCTTCAGGAGGGATATTAATTCAAGTATTGCCAAAAGCCGCCAGAGATGAAGCTTTAGTGCAAGTTTTAGAATCGCGAGTAGCTTCGCTTTCGGGTTTTACTCCGCTACTGCAAGCAGGCTTGAACTTACCGGAAATCTTCGAGCAACTACTGGGAGATATGGACTTACAAATATTACCAGAAACTCAGTTAGTGCGTTTTCACTGTGGTTGCTCTGGCGATCGCGTTCTTGGAGCATTAAAAATGTTAGGAGCCGCCGAACTACAAGATATGATTGAAAAAGATAGCGGTGCTGAGGCAACTTGCCACTTTTGTGGAGAAGTATATCAAGCTAGTAGCGATGAACTAGCCCAGCTAATTATTGACTTGCAAACAGAATCTTCAGGGTAAAAGCCTCCCTACTAACTAAAGAGATTTTGGCAGACAATATAGCTTTTTGAACCCTGGAGGGGTACGATGACAACGAGGATTAGCAATCAAGATCGAAGCAAATAGATCGATTTAAAGCTGTTTTTAAATAATAAAGCTGTCAACTAAGCTAATTTATTGAAGGCTGCTGGATCTGTAAGACACTTTGGGTACAAACAATGAGAGAGCCAGGAATTCCTGAAAATTGGTCAACACGGAAATTTGTAAACTGGGGCGATCGTCCAGGATTGCCCAATAATGCAAATTCTCCTCCTGACTCTCCATTGCCAAGTCATAGTAGCTCAGAACCAGGAGAGCTATCATCGCCAACCCCTTCATTAAAATTACAGTCGCTCTCACCCAATCGTAAAAGTAATCGCTCACCGTCACCCCTACCACCAAGTATCAACCCTCCCCCAGAAAAACTACCAAAATGGTTAAAAAACTGGGTTCTTTGGTGGGGAGTTGCAGGTTTAATTAGTAGTGGTGTGGGAATAATCGCAATTTCTATGCTGCTGAAATTGCCCGCAGCTCCCAATTGCCCAGCAATTTTTTGGCCCTTGGCAACGGCAACAGTAAGAATACACTGCGCAGAAGTAGCAGCAAATAAGCAGACAGTAAAAGATTTATTAGCAGCAATTGCCTTAGTCCAAGCTTTGCCTAACAATCATCCATTACGGGCAGAAATAAACCAATCGATCCAGCTATGGACAACAGATATTTTAGACTTGGGCGATCGCGCCTTTCAAGCAGGTAAACTCCAAGATGCGCTCGTCATAGCTAGAAAGATTCCCAAAAATGTCCCTAATTATCAAGTCGTAGAAGAAAAAATCGCTAGTTGGGAAGCTACTTGGAAGCAAGCTGAAACTTATTATCAACAAGCCGAAGCCCAGCTACCACAAAGAGACTGGCATGAGGCGTTTATGGCGGCGGTACGCTTATTAAATGTTGGCAACGATTATTGGGCAACGACTAAGTACGAAGAACTAAATCGGCTAATTGAGACGGCAAAAGAAGATGCAAATAATCTTGATAAAGCTGTTGCCTTGGGCAAGCGGGGTGGTTTGGATAATGCACTTGCAGCAATTAAACTAGCCCAAGAAATCGGTACGAGTAGTTACAGCTATAAAGATGCTCAAATATTAATTCCTAAATTAGGGCAAGAAATGCTCGATCTTGCTCAATCAGCCTTAGATAGAAAAGATGCGGATGAAGCAATTTCTATTGCTAACCAAATTCCCGCAAGTACCAATTTGCAACTAGCAGCAAGAGATTTTGTTACTACTGCCGAAGCTTGGCGTAGTGCATGGTTAAATAATGTGTCAGGACTAGAGGGTGCGATCGCGATCGCTCAAAAAATTGCTCAAGATCGCCCCTTGTACAACAAAGCCCAAGAATTAATTGCGCTTTGGCAGCTAGAAATTGAAGATGTAGCTCATCTACAAAGAGCTAGAGAACTAGCTCAAGGCGGAACAGTAGGCGACTTAACCGCCGCTATTGCTCAAGCTGAAGTTATACCCGATAAAAATCCTCGTGCTATCGAAGCTAAAGATGAAGTAAATCGTTGGCGTACGAAGGTAGAAACTATTGAAGATCGTCCTTATTTAATCCGGGCGGAAGAATTGGCATCGGCAGAGGATACGGGTTCTTTGCAAGCTGCGATCAATGAAGCAAGTCAAATTGGTAAGGGACGAGCTTTATACTCGCAAGCACGGCGCAAAATTCGCTCTTGGCAGCAGCAAATTGAGCAAATTGAAGATCGTCCCCTGTTAGATGAAGCCCGCAGCCTAGCAAGTATTGGTAATTTACCCTCAGCGATTAATACAGCTAGGCAAATTAAACCTGGGCGATCGCTCTCGCGCGAAGCGCAAAGGGAAATCAATGACTGGGAAGGACAAATTAATGCGCGGGTAAATTGGCAAGAAGCAAGGCAGATGGCTTTGCGAGGAACGCCAGAATCGCTAGTAAAAGCAATTAGCATTGCCAACCGGATTCCTAATAGCAGCCCCTTGCGTTACGATGCCAGTTCAGCGATCGCCGAGTGGAGTAATCGTATACTAAGCATCGCTCAAGATCGAGGTCAATCGGATATTCCTGGCGCAATTGCGATCGCTAAGCAAGTTCCCCTGGGTACAGAGGCTTATGCGGGCGCTCAAGACCAAATTACCAGTTGGGAGAGGTTTTTGAATCCGCCCGCCCCCGAACCTGAATCCGCTAACCAAGAGTAGTAGTGTTGCTGGCAATTACTGCTTGACATTCAGCTACAGAAAGGCGCTGTTGCATTGCTGTAACTAAAGCTTCGTAAGTCGTCCAATGCTCTTCAATAATGGTTTTTGCTTGCAACGTACTAAAGCGCTGTTTTAGCTCTTGAGCGGCGGCAGAAAATCCGATTGGTGCAAGTACCCTGCGCAGCTTATCTAAGTCATCCGCCCCACCCTGGGCATTGTTATAAACTAAGTTTTCGGCGGCTATACCTGCCATCCAAAGCGTACAGTAGCGGTCTAATAACTGCGCTTTCAAAACTCCTTGTTGCAGTTGGGAGGCTAATTCTTCATCGGCAAAAGTTACGCCCCCAAGACCAGGCTGTTTTTGTTTTAAAGCTTCCCAAGCGCTAAGCGTATAGCCAGTAACAGGAATATCTAGAAAATGAGCAACTAAAAAGTGTCCCGCTTCATGGCGGAGAATGCGATCGCGGTTTGTAGCTGAAGTCCAAGCAAATAAATCGCTAACTACGGCCGCGCCTTTGCCTTGCAAGCCAAAACTATCAAGGGTTGCAAGCCCCAAAAGCGTAAAAGTAGCGATCGCTGGAATGGTAGGAGACAAGTTAAATAATGGTCCAGCTAAAGTTGAAAGCGTAACTAAAAAAATAGAAATAGCGACTAAATTAAGGGTAGTTTGGCTCATAGAAAAGTATGGGGCGACATTTTTATTATTAAGGGCATCGCATCTATAAAACGTGCGCTCTAAAAAATTAGGTTTAGCGATTAAGTTTAAATGCCTCCAAGAGCGCCAATTGCTGCTCTAAGCTACGATCTAATTTGTCGCCTAGCCTTAGCCTCACCATCACCTATGAATCAATCTAAAGGATTAGTGGAAAATTCACTGTCTATTTCTAAACAATACGAAGACTTGCCAACTACCCATACGCACGAAAACGAACAAGCACCTCACCCCCACGTCCACAGTGAAGAATCCTTACGCAGCATTATCAATCGGCTCTCGCGCTTAGAAGGACATATTCGCGGGATTAAAACAATGGTGCAAGAAAGCCGCCCTTGTCCCGACGTGCTGGTACAAATTGCCGCCGTCCGAGGGGCGTTAGATCGAGTAGCGCGATTAATCTTAGACGAACATTTAACTGAATGTATTGGTAGAGCCGCCCAAGCAGGGAATATTGAAGTAGAAATTCAAGAGCTAAAAGCTGCTCTAGATCGATTTTTACCCTAAAACCAACTTTGACCGTTAGTCCCAAATTAATAATGCTAGAGTTGCAGAAAATTCATCTAATTATTTAAGTGGGAGCGATGGTGCAGAGGCAAAATCTAATTTCGATAGCTACAACTACCGCCCTGTGTATTTTCCTAGGCGGAGCCGCAGTATTAGCAATAAAGTCTAGCAATACATCTCCAGCAAATACAAAGCAAGCGCAAGCTATCCTAGCCAATCCAAAATCGCAAGTCCTGCCCTTAGTGGGGCTTAGTGCCAAAGAAAGAGCTTTGCAACTAAGCGCGATCGCCCAGTTGCCGCCATCGGTCGAGCGCGAGCGCGCTCGTTACCTCCTAGCAAGCGACCTAATCGCCCAAAATCAAGGAAAAAAAGCCCTTCCACTTTTAGAAAATTTAGAACAATCTTATCCAGTTCTTGCCGCCCCTATCGCCCTCAAACGCGCTCAAGCTAATGGCAACCCAACCCAATGGCAAGAGCTACTTAAAAGCCACGCCAATAGCCCCGTAGCGGTGGAGGCTTTATTTACCTTGGGTAAAACTGATAAACAATATTGGGAACAAGCGATCGCCAAGTTCCCCACTCATCCCCGCAGCGTAGAAATTGCCCGAAATTTATTAAAAGAAAATCCCAAACGCTCGGATTTAATGCTGGTGATAGTTAAAAATGCTACTCCTCCAGATATTGCTGTTGCCGATAAATTAGTTCAATCGGGAGCAAAACTAACATCCACCGACTGGGAACAAGTCGCTACAGCTTACTGGACTAGAAAAAATTATGGCAAAGCTGCCCTAGCCTACAGCAAAGCAACCCGTAAGCCACTCAATCTTTACCGTAAAGGGCGAAGTCTACAAGTAAGCAACAAAAAAACCGAAGCTATTGCCACTTACAACCAATTAATCGCTTACTTCCCCACTGCCAAAGAAAGCGGTTTAGCCTTAACTCAACTAGCAGCGATGAGTACGCAAAAATCAAGTGCGATCGCCTACTACGATAACGTAATTGGTAGTTTTCCCCCGCAAGCTGGAGCCGCCTTAGCTGCAAAAGCGGCTATTTTAGATCGGCAAGATAAAAAAGCTGCCACCCAAGCGCGTAACGTAATGCTAAAAAAGTATGGCGACTCAGAAGCGGCAGCAGAATATCGCTGGAAAGTCGCCTTAGAAAAAGCTGAGGCGCAAAATTATCAAGAAGCATGGCAATGGGCGCAAACTCTCCCCACACGCAATCCTAAAAGTATACTGGCTCCAAGAGCAGGCTTTTGGGTAGGAAAATGGGCGGATAAGCTAGGGAAAAAACAAGAATCTATTGCAGCTTACGAGTATGTATTAAGCGAGTTTCCCCACTCTTATTATGCTTGGCGATCGGCAGTAAAGCTGGGTCTAGACGTAGGAAACTTTACGACAGTAAAACAAATAAATCCTCAAGTAGTTCTACCAGCAAGGGGTCTTTTACCTGCGGGATCGGCAACCTTAAAAGAACTCTACCAGCTAGGACAAGATCGGGATGCTTCAATATTTTGGCAAGTAGAATTTACAAACAAAACTCAGCCTACTGTAGCTGAGCAATTTACCGACGGCGTAATGAGTTTAGCCAAAGGTGACAATCTCCTCGGCATCAACAAAATTGCCACCTTAGAAGACCGAGAAACGCCCCCAGAACAAACAGAATATAAAGCCCTAAGCCAACAACTTACTTACTGGCAAGCGCGTTACCCCTTTCCTTTTCTTCAAGAGATAGAATACTGGTCAAGTCAGCGTCAACTAAACCCTTTGCTTGTAACTGCTTTAATTCGGCAAGAATCTCGGTTTGAGCCAAAAATTCGTTCCGTTGCAGGTGCGGTAGGTTTGATGCAAGTAATGCCTGGTACAAGTAAATGGATTGCGGAAAAAATTAATTTAGAGCAATACAATACCGACTTGCCCAAAGATAATATTTTGCTAGGGACTTGGTTTTTGAACTACACCCATCAGCAATATAATAATAATTCCTTATTCGCGATCGCAAGTTACAATGCAGGTCCCAACGCAGTGTCTCGATGGCGCGATAAGTTTGGCATCAGCGATCCTGATGAATTTGTGGAAGCCATACCCTACGAAGAAACCCAGGGCTACGTCAGACAAGTTTTTGGTAACTACTGGAACTATCTACGTTTATACAATCCAGAAATATCCCAGTTAGTAGCTGACTATTCAACTAGCCACCCCAAAGCCGCCGCACTGCCATAAATAAACTATTGCCTCTTTTTTTCTGCTGCCGCCCTCGATACAATAGTCAACAAACCCCTGCATAGCTTGAATAATGACACCTCCTTTAGAAGTTGAAACCTTAACCGAGCAAAATTTCGACATCCCAAGTCAAGATGAGTTTCTCAACCAACTTCCTGACGAAGCGGAGATGTCACTATTTGACCATTTAGAGGAGTTGAGAACGCGCATTTTTTATGCGCTAATTGCTGTGGTAGTAGGTGTAATTGGCTGTTTTATAGCCGTTAAGCCAATTGTTCAGCTACTAGAAGTACCCGCTCAAGGCGTAAAGTTTCTGCAACTTGCTCCGGGAGAGTTCTTTTTCGTGTCGATTAAAGTAGCTGGCTATAGTGGCTTGGTTGTAGCCAGTCCTTTTATTCTTTATCAAATTATTCAATTTATTCTCCCTGGTTTGACTCGTCGCGAACGCCGTTTAATTGGACCTGTGGTTATCGGCTCTACTTTTCTTTTTGCTGCGGGTTTAATATTTGCTTACCTACTTTTAATTCCAGCCGCACTCAATTTCTTTATCAATTATGGCGAGGGTGTTGTTGAGCAATTGTGGTCGATTGACCGCTATTTTGAATTTGTATTATTACTATTATTTAGTACCGGACTTGCCTTCCAAATCCCTATTATTCAAGTTCTACTTGGCTTTTTGGGTATTGTATCTTCAACCCAAATGTTAGCTGGTTGGCGCTTTGTAATTGTTGCTGCTGTGGTTTTAGGCGCAGTTTTGACCCCTTCTACAGATCCCTTAACTCAAAGCTTATTAGCGGGTGCAGTATTGGGGCTTTATTTCGGTGGAATTGGTTTGGTTAAGTTATTAGGCAAATGACTTTAATTACTTACGATGATTTCGATAAGGTAGAAATTAGAGTAGGCAAAATTATTAAAGTAGAAACTTTTCCTAAAGCTCGAAAACCAGCTTACAAGCTATGGATTGATTTTGGAAAATTAGGAATCAAAAAATCTAGCGCTCAAATTACTAAACTCTATTTACCAGAAGAATTGATAGAGCGACAAATTTTGGCTGTTACAAATTTTCCACCGCGTCAAATTGCTGACTTTCTATCGGAAGTGCTGGTTTTAGGTGTAGTTTTAGATGATAATGCAGTGGCTATAATTCAAAGTGATCGCGATGTACCTTTAGGCAAAAGAATATCTTAAAGTATCCATTCGGAAGCGCGATCGCCCAAATCCAAAGGAATGCTCACTGCTTTACCTAAGCGCGGACGTTCTTTTGTTTCTAAAATATACCTCTGTACCTGTAACGTTCCCCCAAACCCATTTAAGTAAGTAGCGATCGCCTCCATATGCAAATCGTACTCCGCTTCGCTCAACGGAAACGAAGCTTGCTCTAGATATTTCCACATTACCTGTAAAAATACCTTCCCTTGAGTGCGCCGCAACTGCACATCGTAAGAGCGTCCCCATTTATTTAGCAATAGCTGGTGTAAGTCTTGTCCTGTCATGGCTTTTGCCAACTTTTACATTTCTTTACAAAATAGAAATAGGTAACTCAAGTATGATACCAATATAAAGAAATGTAATATACCTCCTACCGATGAGAATCTTCGCACGCTTGAGGAGTTTTTATATTTTCGTAAGTAGTGGTAGTCCGACGCAAACAAAGTGCGCGATTGCACTCTTGACCTAAGCTCAAAAAAGTTAACAAAGATCCAAGAGAGAACAGTATGGCGCAGATGTCAGAATCAATGGATGTCCCAAATATGGGTCGTCGTCAGTTTATGAATTTGCTGGCTTTCGGTACAGTTACAGGGACAGCAGCCGGGGCGTTGTATCCAGTCGTGAAGTTTTTTATTCCGCCATCTAGCGGCGGCGCAAGCGGTGGAACAACAGCAAAAGACGCGCTAGGTAATGATTTTAGCGTTAGCAAATTTTTAGAAAATCGTAGCGCTGGCGATCGCACTTTAGTCCAAGGACTCAAAGGCGACCCAACTTATATTGTGGCAGAAAGCAAAGATGCGATCGCAGATTACGGCATCAACGCCATTTGTACCCACTTGGGTTGTGTTGTGCCTTGGAATGGCAACGAAAATAAATTTATGTGTCCGTGTCACGGTTCCCAGTACGACAATACAGGTAAAGTAGTACGCGGACCTGCACCTCGGTCATTAGCTTTAGCTCACGCCAAAGCCCAAGACGATAAAATCACCTTGACTCAGTGGACTGAGACAGATTTCCGTACGGGTGAAGAGCCTTGGTGGGCTTAACTAGAAATTTTGGGTTTTGAATTATGAGTTGCAAATAATAACTCATACTCCATTTATTGAGTCCTTGTCACAGAAATTGTTACAGATGAAAAAAGCTTTATTTGCAGCAAAATCGCCTTTTAAAGTATGGGCGATCTTCAAAACGGCGATCCTAGCCTTGGTAACTGTCGCCTTCTTGGTAGTTAGCGACATCGCCATGCCTCAATCCGCCGCCGCCTACCCATTTTGGGCGCAGCAAACCTATCCTGAAACTCCCCGCGAACCTACAGGACGAATTGTTTGCGCCAACTGTCACTTGGCAGCAAAACCGTCAGAAGTAGAAATCCCTCAATCAGTTCTACCCGATACAGTATTTGAAGCGGTAGTCAAAATTCCTTACGATACTAGCGTCCAGCAGGTAGTCAGCGATGGCACAAAAGGGGGCTTGCAAGTTGGCGCAGTATTAATGTTACCGGAAGGTTTCAAGATTGCTCCCGCCGAAAGAATTCCAGAGGAAATGAAGGAAAAAGTAGGGGATCTTTATTTCCAACCTTACAGTGAAACTCAAGACAATTTTGTTTTAGTTGGACCATTACCCGGCGAACAGTACCAAGAAATTGTTTTCCCTGTACTGTCTCCCAATCCAGCCAGCGACAAAAGCGTTCACTTTGGTAAATACGCCGTTCACTTAGGTGCAAATCGAGGACGCGGACAAGTTTATCCTACGGGTGAAAAGAGTAATAATACTGTTTACAACGCTTCGGCGGCGGGGACTATTAGTAAAATTAGCCCTGTTGAAGAAGGTGGCTATCAAGTTACAATTTCTGGCGATGGCAGCGACACCGTAGAGACAATTCCCGCCGGATCTGAGTTGATTGCCACTCAAGGGCAAACCGTAGCTATAGGCGATGCTTTAACCAATAACCCAAATGTTGGTGGATTTGGTCAAGCAGATGGCGAAATAGTGCTGCAAAGTTCTACGCGGATTAGATGGCTGATAGTATTTATATCTGGCATCATGCTGTCTCAGGTCATGTTGGTTCTGAAGAAAAAGCAAGTAGAGAAAGTTCAAGCAGCAGAGATGAACTTTTAATATCTAGCTGGCAATAATTATCTTTGGAGGACATGCTATAAAGCTTGTCCTTTTTTTATGAAAAAATTATCAAGTCACTTAAAGTAAAAAAGTGAGAATCAGTAGCAATATATGAAACTAGAACAGCGCCAAAAATCGCTCAAAGCGTTTCAAGATTTTTTGACTATTCCTCTAGAAACCAAGTTAGAACAACATTTGCATACATCGCCGCAAGCGAACGTTTTAGAGTTGTTTCAAGAAGTAGCGGCGACAGTTCCAGCTTACAAAGCTTTTCTAGCCGCAAATAATATTAATCCTGCTTCTATTCAAACTTACGCAGATTTCCAAAAATTACCACTAATAAATAAAGAAAATTATTTACAACTTAATTTTTTAACTGATTTGTGCCGCTATGGGCAATTATCTATGTGCGATGCGATCGCAGTTTCATCGGGTTCTACTGGTAAACCTACTTTTTGGTCGCGTTTTATTACTGATGAATTGCAAATTGCTACCCGTTTCGAGCAAATATTTAGGGATAGTTTTGAGGCAGATAAAAAATCTACTCTAGCGGTAATCTGTTTTACTTTGGGGACTTGGGTAGGAGGAATGTACACTACAAATTGCTGTCGTTATTTGGCAAGTAAAGGCTATCCCCTTACCGTTGTCACGCCTGGAAATAACCAAGCAGAGATATTTCGCGTTGTCAAAGAACTTGGCAATATGTACGAGCAAGTTGTACTGCTTGGCTACCCACCATTTTTGAAAGATGTGATCGATAATGGCATTCGTCAAGGTATGGAATGGCAAAAGTATGCAATCAAATTGGTCATGGCTGGGGAAGTTTTTAGCGAAGAATGGCGCACTTTAGTAGGCGAAAGAGTCGGAGGAAAAAATATCTGTCATGACTCCGCATCGCTGTATGGTACGGCGGATGCGGGTGTTTTGGGCAATGAAACGCCGTTAAGTATTTGTATTCGCCGCTTTTTAGCCAATCATCTTGACGCTGGCTTAGAACTATTTGGCGAATCGCGTTTACCAACGCTCGTACAGTACGATCCACTTAATCGCTTTTTTGAAACTATCGACGGAACGCTGCTTTTTTCTGGAGATAATGGCATTCCCTTGCTGCGATATCACATCGCCGATACAGGGGGAATTATTACTTATGAAGCGATGCAGGCGTTTTTAGCAAAATGGGATTTCAATCCTTCAGTAGAATCGCAAGGTAAAAGCCACCAGTTACCCTTTGTTTATGTTTTCGGACGCTCTAATTTCACAGTTTCCTATTTTGGCGCAAATATTTACCCGGAAAACCTCACTGTAGGATTAGAGCAAGGAGAAATTAAGGAATGGGTGACAGGTAAGTTTGTTTTGCAAGTGCTAGAAGATGCGGACAAAAACCGATTTTTATCAATAGTTGTGGAGTTAGCGCCGGGAGTAGAAGCAAGTTCAGAAAAGGAAAATGCGATCGCTCTTGCCATCAAAGCTCAATTACTACGCCTCAATAGCGAATTTGCAAACTACGTTCCCGAATCTTACCAAATACCGCAAATTACTTTAAAACTAACAGCAGATCCAGAATATTTCCCGCTAGGCGTTAAACACCGTTATACGCGCAAAACAGAAAAATAAATCTTTATAGTTATATACTTTTGGTCTAGTTTAATTAAATAGTATTCAATCAGCACTTAACCCCTGCTTGGTTTAACGTTGTAATTGAGCAAGGTTCAGTAAAAGTTATGGCGCTAATAGTTCAAAAATACGGTGGTACGTCAGTTGGTTCGGTAGAACGCATTATGGCAGTGGCAAAAAGAGCGATCGCTTGCTGCAATGCAGGAAACTCGTTAGTTGTAGTAGTTTCTGCTATGGGCAAAACCACTGATGGACTGGTGAAATTAGCTCAAGAAATCTCTAATAATCCTAGCCGCCGAGAAATGGATATGTTACTTTCCACTGGAGAACAAGTAACAATCGCTCTGCTGTCGATGGCGCTGCAAGAATTAGGACAACCAGCAATTTCCCTAACTGGCGCGCAAGTAGGCATTATGACCGAAGCGGAACATAGCCGCGCTCGAATTTTGCACATTAAGCCCGAACGAATTAGTCGCCAACTCCAAGAGGGCAAAGTTGTTGTAGTTGCAGGTTTTCAGGGCATCAGCAACGCCTCAGAACTAGAAATTACAACTTTAGGACGCGGCGGGAGCGACACCTCTGCCGTTGCCTTAGCTGCCGCTCTAAAAGCCGATTATTGCGAAATTTATACTGATGTACCAGGAATTTTGACCACAGATCCGCGCTTAGTACCTCAAGCGCAGTTGATGACAGAAATTACCTGCGATGAAATGCTAGAACTAGCTAGTTTGGGTGCAAAAGTCTTGCATCCTCGCGCTGTAGAAATTGCCCGAAATTATGGAGTAGAACTGGTAGTTCGTTCTAGCTGGAGTGATGAACCTGGTACGCGCGTAGTCTCCCCCATACCCAGTGAAAGAAGCCTTGTAGACTTAGAAATTGCTCGTCCTGTAGATGGGGTGGAATTAGACATCGATCAAGCTAGAGTGGCTTTATTGCGCGTACCTGATCGCCCTGGAGTAGCAGCGCGACTATTTGGTGAAATTGCCAAACAAAACTTGGATGTAGACTTAATTATTCAATCTATCCATGAAGGCAATACTAACGATATAGCTTTTACAGTAACAACTCCTATGTTCAAACGGGCAGAAGCTGTAGCTAGTGCGATCGCTCCGGTTTTGCGTTCTCACAGCAATTCTGCACCCCAAGAAGCGGAAGTAATGATCCAACAACAAATCGCCAAAGTAAGCATAGCTGGGGCTGGGATGATTGGTCGCCCTGGGGTAGCGGCGAAAATGTTTGCTACTTTATCGAATGCGGGGGTCAATATTCAAATGATTTCTACTTCTGAAGTAAAAGTTAGTTGCGTAATTGATGCCACCGATGGCGATCGCGCCATAAATGCCCTTTGCAAAGCTTTTGAAGTTACGAAACAAGACATAAGCCATAAAACCGTTAATACTGCCCTCCCTCCGGTGCGGGGGGTCGCTCTGGACCTTAATCAAGCAAGACTAGCGATTCGGCAAGTCCCCGATCGCCCAGGTACGGCAGCCCGATTATTTGGTTTATTAGCAGAAAATAATATTAGTGTCGATACAATTATTCAGTCTCAGCGCTGCCGCATAGTTGAAGGCGTACCCAAGCGAAATATTGCCTGTACTGTGGCGCAACTAGATGCAGAACTGGCAAAGAAGACTCTAGAAAATGCTGCCCCAGACTTTGGTTGGGGAGAAATAATCGTTGATAGCGCGATCGCTAAAGTTAGTATTGTTGGTGCGGGAATGCTCGGACAACCAGGTATTGCTGCCAAAATGTTTCAAGCCCTCGCCCAGCAGCAAATTAATATCCAAATGATCGCAACTTCAGAAATCAAAATTAGTTGCGTTGTTCCCCAAGAAGAAGGGGTTAAGGCATTGCAAGCAATTCATAATGCTTTTGGGCTTGAAGGTAACGACCAAATCCAAGTACCAGCTTAGTCATTAGACCTCTTGCAAAAGTCTAAAATTTTTTTCTTCAGTCGGCTTCAGCCGACTTTAGCTATTAGCCTTGGGTTTTAACCCTAGGCGGGCTATTCTATTCCTCCTCCCCAATGCGGGAAGGAGGCTAGTAATATTAAGCAGCAACAAAACCATAAATTAAGTTACTCACAACCGATAGCGCCAAAGCACCAATTAAGGCACTCCAAATACCTTGACGCAAACGAAAACCGCTTACTGCGCCAGCCGTCACTGCTAAAGCTACGGCAGTAACAATAAACGTAACTAGCCCAGAAATCAAACCAAAAGTCAACAGGTTAGGAATAAAAAATACTGCCTTCAAAATTGGATTTACAACGGCGGCTACAACTCCCAAAACTGCGGCAGAGATGTAAGCTCTGGCTGGGCTATCAATTTCTACACCTATAGGCAATTTAGTCACAAGTAACAAGCTAGAAGCACTAACTAGCCAAGCAATTAATAAGCTGACAATATCGAAGTGCATATCTCAATTCTCCTAGTTTTAAGCAGACTCTTAATACCAGTAAACTAATTTGAGCTATGAAGATTCATCTGTAAATTGGCAGAACTTAAACTCATCTTTGGGGTGAAGTTGTCCTCGGTTGCGGGGTAGAGGGTGTAGTAGGAAAAACTGGAATTGTACTATTACCCGGACTCACCCCTTGTTGGCTAGTCGGCGGTGTAGGTAAGGGTGCAGTGCCTGGCAACGGGTTAGTAGTTGGTACAGGAATCGCCCCAGGATTTACAGGAATAGTGGTATTGGGGGCAACCGTACCAGGGGTTTGAGTAGAAGATGGTGGTAAAGTAGCCAAGGCAACGCGATCGCCTCCTACTTGCCGCATAGTATCTAATACTTGCACCACATCGTCATAACTAGATGTTCGTGAAGCATTTAACACCATCAAAGCATTGGGGTTGGCTTGAAAATAACTTTGTAAAGTTCCTGGCAATTGATCTAAGTTGATTGGTTGCTGTTCGACATAAATTTGCCCCACTGGATCGATAGTTACAATCAATCGTTGTTGAGTCTGGGGGGTGGTGCTGGTGTTAGCTTTAGGCAAATCTACATTAATTGCCTGCTGCCTAGTAAATTGCAAAGCCGCTAACAAAAAGAACGTCAAAATACAAAAAATGACATCAATCAACGGAATAATTTGAATTTGGACTTCTTCAATGGGTGAATGCAAATTAATTTTCATGGTGTTTATTTAAGTAAGGTCATTTTTGGGCAATATTCTAAAGCTCCGAACCATCAGCACGATTTTCAGTGTTTTGTGGTGTTTGCTTGGTTTGGTGAATATCTGAGGGATGACTTGTTTCTGTCACTTCCGGGCTTGTAGTTGGCTCAATAGGAGGAGTCTTCAAGTCTTCCGCTTCAATTATTATGCGATCGCTTCCTTCGCTAGGACTTGGTTGAAAATTTGTTTGTTGCTGTACCTGAGTAAATTGATTGGTAGCTATGTTTTCGTCAACACTAGCTAGTTCTATATTTTGGCGCTCTGGGAGCGGTTGATTTTCAGGTACATTTTGCCAATATTGCCGATAAAGTAACTCTAAGTCACTTCCCGCTCTGCGAAATACTTTTACTTGATTTACCACAAATCCTTGAAACAAACGGTAGAAGACCAAACTACCAATAGCAACAATTAGCCCTGCTGCCGTACTAATCAATGATTGTCCAATTCCTGTCGTTACTCCCGCCGCCGCCGCCGTTCCCAAGTCTCCCAGGCGAATATTACCTAAAGACTGAATTAATCCCAATACTGTACCTAACAATCCTAGTAAGGGCGCTAGAGCAATTACGGCTTCTAGCACTTTTTCACCTTGGCGCATGGATGATAGTTCATCTTCAGCGCTTGCCTCTAATGCCAATCGGAAAAGTTCTGGATCGGGCTTTATCAGGCGCAAGGGCGCGTAAAGAAACCGTCCAATAGGTTGGTTGACGGCACGTTTGGCAAGTTCTGTTGCCGACAGCCAATTGGCACTAGCGGTAGTCAAGATCCGATTGACAATCTCTCTTTCTTGGGTAAGGATTCTCACCCAAAACCACAATCGCTCAATAATTACGCTCAACGATAGAATCGATAAAGCGAGTAAGGGCCACATTGCTGGACCACCATCACGAAAAATCTGTAATACATCCACAGTTTCTACTCTCCTCCGTCCATTCCTCAGCCCAATATTTAAGCATAGTTAACCACTAATACTATTTAAGGCACTTTAATTGTAGAGATTATCACTTACCACAGCCCAAACGGAAAATAGTAGCAACCTCCGCACTGTAAAAGGACGGTTATTTACACTGCAATCGCCTCAACAAATTTGTCACAATTATTGGTAATTGGAGGTTGAATAAATGAACTTTTCGATTCAATCAGTTTACACTTGGTATCGCAATCTACTCCGCAATCCAAAGTACCGTTGGTGGGTAATTATTGCTACAGCGCTCTATTTTGTTAGCCCTATCGATATTGCTCCTGATTTCTTGCCTATCGTTGGACAACTAGATGATGTTTTTCTACTAACGCTGTTAGTTTCGGAAGTGTCCCAAATGGTAATTGAAGGCGTAAAAGCTCGTAAAAATTACTCAGAAACTGCAAGCACTACCGATGTCAATACAGCTAGTACGGTTGAAGTTGACGCAGTTTCGGTCAAATAACAAACAACTTAATATTTCTGATACGCGATCGCTATTTAGTCAATTCCCTAGAGCGATCGCTATTTATATAAATGCAAATGCCGCCCATCCATTTTTCGGATGGGCGGCATTACAATATCCTTACTGCTTCAAGGGCGAACGAGGGGACTTGAACCCCCGAATGGTGGAATCACAATCCACTGCCTTAACCACTTGGCTACGCCCGCCATGCCATTAACTACTATAACACATTTTTAATTCGATCAATGATTTTTTTTCTAGTTCAATCAACTAAATATAAATAAATGTTACAGTGTTTATAGATTAGCCTACCCGCACTTAGGATGGCGATCTCAGTATTCGCTTGTAGCGGGTATAAATTCTTTCAACAGGTCACAAGTTTTAGCATGAACGTCCAACTCCAACCTCTAGTCACTCCCAAGTTACAACAACCTAAGTTTGGCTTCAATGAGTATGCAGAACGATTAAATGGTAGAGCAGCCATGATCGGCTTTATTTTAATGGTAATTATCGAGTACGTTACTAACAAAGGTGTACTTGCCTGGCTGGGTCTAAAATAAAGTAGATGTTTACTTGTTAAAGACTAAAGAGCTAAATTTTGCAGATGCCCCTAATGCAATGTAAATCTAAACCTTAAGAGCTAAAATTAAATAAATAAATTAAATTTTATGCCGATAAGTTAGCAAAAGTAAAAACATTACATTAATATACCGTACTGAAAAATATTAATAATAAACAAAATTATAATGAACCCTATAAATCCAAGATTTTTGAGTTCAGTGTACCGTAAAGAACCCATCCCTAGCTTTTTAATTACCATTGGTCTAGTTGACACGGTAATCGGAGGATTAGGCGATCGCATGGGTTTATTGTCTTTTGGAATAGTAACTATAGGTAGTGCGATCGCTCTACGTTGGTGGTTGCAGCAAAAGCAACCTGCAAAGCCTACACAACCAGTATCTCAGACTTACCTTCCTCCTGCGGCTTCTACTCCCGTACCCACAATTACAACCTCCAAGCGCAAACGGTCAAGTTGAAAATTATGATAGATTAAGTTAAATAGCTTTTTAAATACATCCAAACCTTTTTCACTAAATTAAAAGGTTATATACTAGCAGCAAAATTTATCCTAAATATTGCTGTAAGCAAGCAATCAATTCTACACCACTTTTTGTAGCTTAGTTACAAAACCTGCTTGTAAACCACACACGCATAAGGCATTATTACCAATAATAAATTCTCATTTTAAGTTGCTCAAACTTAAAACTTTTTAATTACTAGCACTTATAAATACTGGAGGTAGAAGTTGGATTTAGCAAACTTTACAAAGCAAGTAGAAGGTATAAACGTTCGCTTAGAAGATTTATATAAAGGAATACAATCCAATTTGCAAATTCCCTCAGAAGTGATGCCTACAGCTTTTAAAGAGCTTGGAATAGTTTCTGAGGAATTACAAGTTGCTGTAGAGGAATTACAACAGCAAAATGAAGAATTACGTCTAACACAAATAGCGTTAGAAGTTCAGAAGCAAAAATATCAGGAACTTTTTGAATTTGCTCCAAATGCTTATTTAGTTACTGACGAACAAGGCGTAATTCAAGAGGCAAATTGTATTGCTGCGAACACACTTAATGTTTCGCAGCGCTTTTTGATCGGCAAGCCCTTAGTTATATTTATTGCTGAAGAAAAAAGACAAGCTTTTCACGTCCAGCTTACTCAGTTGCAGCAAGGTGAAAATATCGTTAAATTGAATTTACCTTTTTTGCCTCGTAATCTTAAGCCCTTCAATGCCGAATTAGTAGTAGCAAGAATTAATGATTGGGAAGGGAATTTAGTTGGCTTACGCCTAGGCATATACAACAGTGTTGACAACCTTCAACTGCAACCAAGAGTATCAAAATCTACAACCGAGAAACCAAAAATCGCTCTCACCCCTCAGAAAAATACTTACTTGAAAGGTGAGATTATTCCCATCAAACACCAAACTATTTGGCAAGTTTGCCAAGGGGTAGTCAAACTTGCTACAGTATGTGAAAATGGTGAAGAAGTGCTAGTAGGTTTGATCGGCTCTAATATGATTTTTGGCTCAGGCTTAACTTCATTGCAAACTTACCAAGCCACAGCATTATCGGAAGTTCAATTAATAAATATTTCTCCAACCGACATAGCTAGTTCTCATGGTTTAGCTCAAGGTGTCCTTGAACAAGTTAGCCAACGCCTACGGCAAACAGAGTCGCTTTTAGCCATTTCTGGACAGCGCAGAGTAAAAGACCGTTTTTATCAGCTTTTACAGTTATTGAAACAAGAAATTGGGCAAAGCACAGAGTTAGGATCTCGTTTAAGTATTCGTTTTACTCATCAAGATTTTGCAGATGCCTGTTCTACTACGAGAGTAACAATTACTCGATTGATCGGAAAGCTACAAGAAAAAGGTGAAATCAAAGTTGATTCTAAAAGCCATATAATCATAATTGAAAAAAAGTTTAGCTTGCCTTTGGCAAGCTAAACTTTAGCTGAGATAAATAGCTGATGTTATTGTTCGCTTACTTACTTAAGTTAGAACTATCAAGATCTTTGATAACGCATTCCTGGTAGCTGCGCTACTAATCCCATTAGCTCTAACTGCAATAAAGCACTAGAAACTTCACCTACAGACTTATTCGCTCTTTGGACGATCGCATCAAAAGCCATAGCTTCAGAACTAATCGCATCCCATACTTGTTTTAGTTCTGGGGCTAAATCTACTGGCAATAACTCCAATTGCTGGGGTGGTAAACTAGCATCAAGTTGAGGCATAGCACCGAGCATTTCTAGCAAATGCTTAATTCCCAAGATCGTAGTAGCGCCATTACTAATTAATTCCAAACAACCATAGGATTGCTCGTTATCCAAGCTTCCAGGCAAAACATACACATCCCGACAAAAATCATTAGCAAACCTAGCAGTGATCAAAGCCCCTGATTTGGTGGGTGCTTCTATAACAATTACCGCTCTACTCATCCCAGCAATAATTCGGTTGCGTTGAGGAAAATGAGGACGATCGGGCGGCATTTTAGCTGGGTATTCGCTAACAACCAATCCTTGAGCCAAAATTTGTTGATAAAGCTTTTGGTTGCGCGACGGATAGACAACATCAACTCCAGTTCCTAATACAGCGATCGTTCTACCTCCAGCTGCAAGAGCGCTAAGGTGTGCTTCGCTATCAATTCCCTCTGCCATGCCCGAAACTACTGTAAAACCGCTTTTAGCTAAGGCTGTGCTAATATTTCTTGTCCAGCGCTTGCCGTATTCTGAAGGTTTACGAGTACCAACAATTCCCACTAGAGGAATATTGCCTTGATTTTCGGCAACTGTTACTTTGCCTAGATAGTATAAAACTGGTGGGGGACTTGCCGTTTCTAAGAGCAAACGGGGATAAATATCGGTTTGGTTAGGAGTCCAAAAATGAGGGTTTTGGGCTTGGTGCTGTTGAAATAACTTTTCTGGCTGGATGCGCGACTTTTGCCGGGCGATCGCTTCTACGGTATGCAATCCTAGCCCTTCTACTTGCAATAGTTGCTCTCTACTTGCTGTCCAAGCGGCGGCTAAGGTTCCAAAATGTTGCTGCAAGCGCCTAATCGAAATTGAACCCACGCCATTAATTTGCGCCCACGCTATCCAAAAAGCTTGTTCTTCAATCAATTTATCCTCTTTTCTCAACGGAGATGCGATCGCTTAGTTTACCATCGTTTTTAAAAGCGATCGCCTGGAAATGCAAATTTTGTCTAATACTTTATAATTAGCAACAGTCTTCAAAACTATCTTAAATATATTTTTTTATTGTGAAAGTTTAATATGTTTTGTTACTCGCCCAGAATTTTAGAGATACAGTGACCTAGGTCTAAAAATAATTTTTGCTCCCGCAATATATCAGATCTGAGAACTTAATTGGTACAGTATTTTGCAAATTACCAAGACGCGATCATCAACAAAACCCTCTGAAGCTACATTGACTAAAAATACCAAAAAAGCTAGGTACAAAAAACTACGTTATCAAGCGCGAGGCATATTTTGTATATCATTAATAACTTTAATTAGTGTTTTTTACGCTACATCCTCAACTATATTATCCCGCAGTCTAGTAAAATTAAAAAAACAAAATACTAGACAAATAGTTGCAGGAATTGCGGGTATTATCACTCAAGATATTGAAGATTTTAGCAAAGTTAGTTTCTTTCTTTGTGCAGTTGGATTGGTATTTGGCATATTAACTCTCTTACTTTTAGAAAACTTGGTATTGTCTCGGTTGACTCGCCTTACTACTGGTGTTAGTCGAATTGCCAAAAGTGGCAACCTAGGAGCAAGGGTAGGAGTTTTGGGTAAAGATGAATTATCTCATTTAGCTATGAACATTAACTTGATGTTGCATCAAATATCCAATTCCCAAAAGACACTCCAAAAAAGTGAAGAGCGTTATCGGGCTTTTGTTTCTCAAAGTTCTGAAGGGATTTGGCGCTGCGAATTAGAGCATCCAATCGCAATTAGTTGTTCTGAAAATGAGCAAATTGAATATTTTTACAAGCATTGTTATTTAGTAGAATGCAATGATGTTTTGGCTTCCATGCTTAGTTATAAAGGCATTCAGAAGCTAACTGACATTAGTATCAACGATTTATTATCAAACTCTTACCCATCAAGTAGAAGCTTATTGATTTCTCTTATTCATTGCAATTACAGAATTATTGATAGAGAGATTTATCAAGTAGATAATCAAGGTAATAAAAGATATTTTTTAATAAACTTATTAGGAATTATTGAAAACGGTTACTTAGTAAGAGTATGGGGCATCCAACGAGATATTACTGAGAGAAAAATTGCTGAAGAAGCACTAATTAAAGCGAAAATTACCGAGATAGCTAACTTAAAGCTGACCAAAGAAATTGACGAACGCAAGCGAATTGAACAAGCCTTATTTCAAGAAAAAGAGTTGGCTCAAGTAACCCTCCAATCGATAGGCGATGCGGTAATTACTACTGATGCCGATAATAGAATAAAATCCCTCAATCCGGTAGCAGAGAAAATTACTAATTGGCGGTTTCACGAAGCCGAAGGATTACCCTTGCTGGAAATATTCACACTTATTAACGAGACTACAGGCGAACCTATAGATAATTTTGTCGATCAGTCTCTTTGTGGAGAGCGCCTGGTTGATACAACACAACATACTTTACTAATATCCCGCGATCGCACTGAGTTTGCTATAGATTATTGCGCGTCACCAATTTTTGATAGCGATCGCTCTTTTGTGGGCAACATTGTCGTATTTCGCGATGTGACTCAATCTCGCCGCTTGGCGCAACAACTAGCTTGGCAAGCTAACCACGATCCTTTGACGCAATTGTTCAATCGCCGTCATTTTGAGCAGCTTTTGCAAGCCGCCGTAATTAGTAGTAAAACTGCCCATCAAGAACATACTTTATGTTACTTGGATTTAGACCGATTTAAAATTGTTAATGATACTTGCGGACACTTAGCTGGCGATCAATTATTAGGGCAAGTTAGCATTTTGTTTCAAAAACAACTGAGAAAAACTGATGTTTTGGCGCGGTTAGGTGGCGATGAATTTGGAGTTTTACTTTATGACTGTCCAACTAATGAAGCTTTAAAAATTGCCAATGTTTTGCGCTCTTGCCTTGAGGAGTTTCGTTTTGTTTGGCAAGAGAAAACTTTTGCTTTGGGTGTAAGTATTGGCTTAGTTGCGATTAAAAATAGTCAAAACTTAGTTAGTATATTACGTTCAGCAGATGCGGCTTGCTATGCTGCCAAAAATCAAGGCAGAAATCAAGTATATATCTATCAAGCCAATGACAGCGAAGTAGAAGCAAGCGGTGAAATGCAGTGGTTATCATTAATTCCTCAAGCATTAGCAGCAAATAGTTTTTGCCTCTATTCTCAGCTTATTACTCCAATCCAAAATAGCAAAAAAACCAAGCATTGGGAAATTCTCTTGCGGTTGGAAGACGAAAATGGAAAAATTATTTCACCAATGGCATTTATTCCAGCAGCAGAACGTTATAACCTCATGTACTTAATCGATCGATGGGTAATATCTACATTGTTTGCTTATTTGGAGAAAACAGATCCAGAGCAAAAAAACTGCGATAATTTATATGCTATTAATGTTTCGGGAGCTAGTATTAACGATATAAATTTTGTTGGCTTTATCCAGGAACAATTTAGTAAATATAATATTTCACCCTCAATAATTTGTTTTGAAATTACCGAAACTGTAGCAATTACTAATCTAACTAAAGCAGCACAACTAATTGAGCAACTAAAAACTCTTGGCTGTCAGTTTTCTTTAGATGATTTTGGTAGTGGAATGTCGTCTTTTGCCTATCTAAAAAACTTGCCTGTGGATTATCTAAAAATTGATGGTGTTTTTATTAAAGATATTGTCGAAGATGATATTGCATCAGCAATGGTAGAAGCAATTATTCGTATCGCCTCTGTAATGGGTATTCAAACTATTGCAGAGTTTGTAGAAAACGAGCAGATTCTCCGCAAAATTCAAGCTCTAGGTATAGATTACGCTCAAGGTTACGGCATTGCCAAACCATCACCCTTAGATATTGGCTTAACATCTATAGCTAATACATCATCTGGTGTATTGCAATTAAAAAACATTTGAGCATCAGTTACAGTCAGTGCTTGTACAGGTTGCAGCTTGAGCCAGTCTTGAAACGATCGCCCACCTTGGTTAATGAAGTCTGTAAGTGAGATAAGGCAGTCGCGGCGGTAAAAACCACATAATGGCTCCCACCCTTTGGCATGGCGAGGCAAAAAAGCGATCGCCTGAGAATTATTTAGTTGCTTTACCCATTCTTGCAATCGTTGCGCTTGCAATCGAGGTAAATCGCAGGCTAAGAGTAGTACCCAATGGGTATTAACTTGTGCAAGTCCTTGAGCAAAGCCGAGTATAGGGGCATTATCTTCGCCTTGGGGTTGGATTTCATCAATAAACTCGCATTTTGCTAGAAGTAAGTTTTGGTAGCGCTCTTGCCAAGGCGTAACTACATATACGCGATCGCATATAGATAAAGCCCGATCGCACACCAGGCGTAACATCGGTACGCCGTCAATAGGTAGCAGAGCTTTATCTCTCCCCATACGGGAACTTTTACCGCCTGCGAGGACAATCCCAGTTATTGGCTGCATCACAATTAGTTTCGCCGTAAAAAACTTTCCAAGGTTTCTAATTTGAAATTAAATATCGATTCCAAACGCTCAATCTCGGTAGGGGTACAGAAAAATTCATTGTTGAGCAATGTGCGGAATGTGCCGAAGGCTTTTTGCGCGTCTTGGTTAAATAACCCAATCGCCGAGCGTAATCCGTCAACTACAACTAATGGCGGATTAAGAATAATCGCTTCGCGCTGGTAAATGCGAC
Source organism: Aliterella sp. E5.1 (assembly GCF_057473825.1). Lineage (NCBI taxonomy): Bacteria > Bacillati > Cyanobacteriota > Cyanophyceae > Chroococcidiopsidales > Aliterellaceae > Aliterella > Aliterella sp. E5.1. Next base: position 9,634 of record NZ_JBYCCV010000010.1, on the reverse strand, counting down.
TAAAAATCTGGGGGATATCTTCTCGTTTCAAAATCTCTGGTCCACCAACAGCTAAAACTTGGTTACAAGCGGCGGTATTGCTAGTAGAATCTACAGCCATCAAAGCTAAGTCATCGGTGCTGATAATTGAAGTCCGACTAAAGCGATCGCCTATTAGTAAATATATGCCCGTTTGCTTAAATCTCTCAGCTAGGGGCAATAAATTTGATGCCAAACCTGCGGGGCGCAAAATAGTATAATTTAAACCGCTAGATTGCAAGTATTTTTCCACTTCTCGCTTGGCTTTAAATACTGGCGCATCTTCGTAACCGCGATCGGCTCCTAGCACGGAAATAAACACAAAATGCTCTACTCCAATCTCTTTAGCGCGATCGATAAGTTCAATATTGGCACGATAATCTAAAGCCAAAGCATCGCCACCACTACCGTGAGCGCTGATAATATACCGTACTCCACTACACGCTTTATGAATATCTCTTTGCTCTCGTAAGTCTCCGATAAATACCTCACTACCCCGGTGTTCTAATTCGCCGTAGCGAGAATTCAGGCGTACAAAAGAGCGAACAGGTGTTTCTTGTTGCCTTAGTATGCGTACAACTCTTTGTCCTATATCTCCAGTAGCGCCTGTAACTAAAAACATTTAATCTATCCTCTTTTGTCCAGCCATATTTTAGCGATTCCTGACAGATAAAGTTAATTCTTTTGATAATCCATGAATACTTGTTCATAGTTTATGATATTTATAGATGAATTAAGGACAAACTCATGACAGCAACTCAAATCAAATGTGGCTGTGAAACCTGCCATTGCCCAGTTTCTGAATCAGAAGCAGTACAAAAAGATAATAAAACTTACTGTAGTGAAGCTTGCGCCCAATGACATCCGGACGGTAAAGGTTGCGGTCATGAAGGCTGTGATTGCGGCTAATTAAGATTAGGTGCTGGCTTGGCATCGCTTGCATATAAAAATCGGTAGCCAGCATCAAATTCTGCTAGAGATTGGATACTTCCATATTTAGCATGCCATTTTCCTGTATTTAAGTCTTGATTGAGTTTTTTAACTCCCAATTCGACTACCGCAGGGTCAGCTAAGGCAAAAGCCGAGATGCCTGCACGAACTACAGGATTTAGATATAGTTCTGGTCGTCGCCAGAGCGCAGCCATAAATAAATCTGATAAGTCATGAGGCAACATCAAAGTAGAAACTTCAACAGTTGTTTGAGTATTTGCACAAATAAGGTCTAAAACCTGACTCAATGGTGGGAAAACTCGAAAAGTCGCCTCCCAGAGTGAGGAAAAATAATCAGTAAACCAGAAGTTCTTAACCAATCTGGGGTCAAAAGTCAGAATAACGATCGCACCTTGTTTAGTAATTCGCTGCATTTCCCTAATCGCCTTTTCCAGATTAGAGAAGTGATGAGTAGCCAAAATACAAATTACAGCATCTACTGATGAAGTAGGCAAAGGTATGTCTTCAGCACATCCATTCAACCATTGCACTTGTGAATGGGGAGGAGATTGCGATCGCATAACGGCTGATGGTTCCACAGCGTAAAGTTGATAGCCACAATTAGTAAGGCTTATGCTATATCCACCAGTACCCGCACCAATATCTGCGATCGCGCTACCTGGTTTTAGTTGTAATAATTTGATGATAAAGTCAACTATTCGAGGATCGGGAAGCCGAGAATTTGAGTAACTTTGACCTATTGAGTCATATACAGACATGAGCTTTTAACAATAAATTAATTATTAGACCTCATTTTGACAAATTTCTCGAATGCGATCGCGAAATAAACGTACTGTGGCTCTTTGACCAACAGTTTTAGCTTGCTCAATAAAGTTAGGAACTTCAGAAGTCGGTAAAAAGGGAAGAGCAATACTTGTTGCAGACCGCTCGTATCGTTCCTCAATAAGGTTATATATCTCTAAAGTTTGCGAGCGATATCGCCAAATTTCAGGAACGCCAATAGAGGCATAAATCGTGAACTTATCTAAAGAAGAACTGGTATAGTCTGACTCTATAACTAAATCGGGTGGAGGATTGGCAGGTAATTGAATAATTTTACTCCTCACTATTGATTCATTTTGAATATAAAAGCAACTATCAGGCTCCACCGCACGGGTTAAATCTTCTCTCTCAAGTAGCAAAGCGCCAAGCTTCATTGCTTCAATTTCCAGTTCATCAGCTATTGCTTCTATGAAGCTTTCTAATAGCCCTTTAGGTACTTCATGTTGTTGGAGTGGCATTCTAATTTCTAAGACCCCTCGGTCATAAGCAACTCTAGAGGCGCGACTATCGCCAATATCTTTTAGTAGGGCTTTAAAAGTCTGCCAGCTAACCCCCTCCAATACCACTAATCGTTCTACAACGATTTGTTGGTCGGGAGTAGGGGCAATTAGTATATTTGCATTCATGATCGTAGGTGTAATAAAAAACTAGAAATTTTGCAGAATATAATAAGTTAATTATCCCAAGCTAGCTCAAATACTTATACAGTCACCAATTATATGAATAGTCCCTTCCTTTCTCGTCTCCATAGTAAAAGTCGCCCAGTTATTGTATTTGATGGGGCGATGGGTACATCTTTGCAAACGCAAAACTTGACAGCCGATGACTTTGGTGGGGCAGAATACGAAGGATGCAACGAGTATTTGGTACATACTAAGCCTGAAGCCGTTAAAAAGGTGCATCGTGAGTTTCTTGTTGCGGGAGCGGATGTAATTGAAACTGATACTTTTGGTGGCACTTCCATTGTCCTTGCAGAGTACGATTTAGGCGACCAAGCATACCAATTAAATAAAACCGCCGCCGAACTTGCTAAAAGCGTTACCGCCGAGTTTGCCACTCCCGAAAAACCTAGATTTGTAGCGGGTTCTATTGGACCTGGAACTAAATTGCCAACTTTGGGACACATTGATTTTGATACGCTAGAATCTGCCTTCGCCGAGCAAGCAGAAGGGTTATATGACGGCGGAGTAGATTTATTTATCGTCGAAACTTGTCAAGACGTGCTACAAATTAAAGCTGCACTCAATGGCATTGAGCGGGTTTTTCAGCGCAAGGGCGATCGCAGACCCTTGATGGTGTCGGTAACAATGGAAGTCCAAGGAAAAATGCTTGTAGGTACGGAAATAGGCGCTGTACTGTCAATTTTGGAACCTTACCCCATTGATATATTAGGGCTAAATTGTGCGACCGGACCCGATCGCATGGCGGAACATATAAAGTATTTATCCCAGCATTCGCCTTTTGTCGTATCTTGTATTCCCAATGCGGGTTTGCCAGAAAATATTGGCGGTCACGCTCACTATAAATTAACGCCAATAGAATTAAAAATGGCGTTGATGCACTTTATTGAAGACTTGGGAGTGCAAGTAATTGGCGGTTGTTGCGGGACAAGACCCGATCACATTCAACAATTAGCCGAAATAGGTACAACTTTAACGCCTAAAGAGCGACAATCTCAGTATGAACCTGCGGCAGCTTCTATCTACAGCGCCCAGCCTTACGAACAAGATAACTCATTTTTGATTGTGGGCGAACGGCTAAATGCTAGTGGTTCCAAAAAGTGCCGCGATTTATTAAATGCTGAAGATTGGGATGGACTTGTGGCTTTGGGGAAGGCGCAAGTTAAAGAAGGGGCGCATATATTAGATGTCAACGTTGACTATGTGGGACGCGATGGCGTGCGCGATATGCACGAACTAGCTTCGCGCCTAGTAACTAATGTGACTTTACCTTTGATGCTGGACTCTACTGAATGGGAAAAAATGGAGGCAGGCTTAAAAGTTGCTGGTGGTAAATGTTTGCTCAATTCTACTAACTATGAAGATGGCGAACCCCGGTTTTTGAAAGTGCTGGAATTGGCGAAAAAGTATGGTGCGGGAATAGTAATTGGGACAATTGATGAGGATGGGATGGCGCGGACAGCAGATAAAAAGTTTGCGATCGCTAGCCGTGCTTATCATCAAGCAGTAGAAATTGGGATCGCACCGTATGAAATATTTTTTGATACTTTAGCATTGCCGATTTCTACGGGGATTGAGGAAGATAGAGCCAACGGTAGCGCCACTATTGAAGCTATTAAGCGAATACGTCAGGAATTGCCCGGATGTCATGTTATTTTGGGTGTTTCTAATGTTTCCTTTGGTTTGAACCCCGCCGCGCGAGTAGTGCTAAATTCGATGTTTCTGCATTATGCAACCGAAGCAGGGATGGATGCAGCCATTGTCAGTGCTAGTAAAATCTTACCCTTGGCGCGGATTGAAGATCGGCATCAAGAAGTTTGCCGTCATTTGATTTTTGATGAGCGCAAATTTGATGGGGATATCTGCGTTTACGATCCTTTGACTCAATTAACGACATTATTTGAAGGCGCAACTACAAAACGCGATCGCACCGAAGACGAAAATCTTCCGGTAGAAGAACGTCTCAAACGTCACATCATTGATGGGGAAAGGATTGGTTTAGAAGAACAGCTAAAAAAAGCCTTAGAAACTCATCCACCTTTAGAGATTATCAACGTTTTCTTGCTTGATGGCATGAAAGTTGTGGGCGAACTTTTTGGTTCGGGACAAATGCAATTGCCCTTTGTATTGCAGTCTGCGGAAACTATGAAAGCGGCGGTAGCGTTTTTGGAACCGTTTATGGAGAAAAAAGTAGGCGAAGTCAGTACCAAAGGTACGGTAGTCATTGCAACGGTTAAGGGTGATGTCCACGATATCGGCAAAAATCTTGTGGATATTATTTTGTCGAATAATGGCTACAAAGTAATTAATTTGGGCATCAAACAGCCTGTAGATACTATTATTGATGCCTGCTTGCAGCACGAAGCCGATTGCATTGCTATGAGCGGTTTATTGGTTAAATCCACGGCGTTCATGAAAGAAAATTTGCAGGTATTTAACGATCGCGGAATTACTACCCCGGTAATTTTGGGAGGTGCGGCGCTTACGCCTAAGTTTGTTTACGAAGATTGTCAAAATGCCTACAACGGTCAAGTTATTTACGGTAAAGATGCCTTTTCTGACCTGCATTTCATGGACAAATTAATGCCTGCAAAGTCGCAAGATAAATGGAGCGATCACACGGGCTTTTTGGATGGTTTGGCCCAGAAAGTAGAAGTATCTCAAAATGGTCATCAGCAAGCTTTAGAAGTAGTTGAGGCTGCAATTGAAGTAGAAAACTTACCTGTAGATACGCGCCGTTCTGAAGCGGTAGAAGTGGAGATAAAACCTCCTACGCCGCCTTTTTGGGGAACTAAGTTGTTGCAAGGTGCTGACATCAACTTAGAGGAAGTTTTTAGTTATTTGGACTTGCAAGCTCTAATTGCCGGACAGTGGCAGTTCCGCAAGCCGCGAGAGCAGTCTAAGGAAGATTATGAGGCATTTTTAGCAGAGAAAGTTTACCCAGTTTTGGCACAGTGGAAGCAGCGAGTAATTGAGGAAAATTTGTTGCAACCTCAGATAATTTATGGGTATTTTCCTTGTCAGTCTCAAGGAAATTCCTTGTTTATTTACAAGCCAGAGAACAGTGAAAAGGTAGCAAGTTTTGAGTTTCCTCGGCAAAAGTCATTGAGACGACTATGTATTGCTGACTTTTTTACTCCCGTAGAGTCGGGTGTTATGGATGTATTTACAATGCAGGCGGTGACGGTAGGAGAAGTTGCCACTGAGTTTGCTAAATCCTTATTTGAGGAGCATAAGTATACAGATTACCTTTATTTTCACGGGTTGGCGGTATCGGTGGCTGAGGCTTTGGCGGAGTGGGTACACGTTCGCATTCGCCGCGAGTTGGGCTTAGGTGAGGAACCAAGTAATATTCGTGATATTTTAGCTCAACGCTATCCGGGTTCTCGTTACAGTTTTGGCTATCCAGCTTGTCCGAATATTCAAGACCAATATAAGTTACTGGATTTGCTAAAGTGCGATCGTATCAACCTCTATATGGATGAAAGCGAACAACTATATCCCGAACAGTCTACAACGGCGATCGTTGCTTATCACCCGAAAGCTAAATACTTTAGCGCTTAATACTATTTAGGGCAGTTACGAACAATTGCCCTGGATACTTTTGTAAGTTTGTTTTACAATTTCCCAACAAAAAAGCACTTTTTGCAAAGTGCTTTCTGACTCCTTAATATAACTGTTTTCACTTTTGGAGTTAAAGTTAATGGTTTCCTCTAGGAGTACGCGCACCTGCAGCAGAGCCAATCATTGCAGCAGCTAAACCTAGCAAAGAACCAAATACAAATGACCACAGCCCTCTAGTAGCTCCCTCAGCGAGCGCACGAGCCTCACTTGCGCTTACATTTGGCGCTGGAGGTACATTTACTCCACCCTGTTGTTGTACTTGGTTGGCAATTACTCCGGCAGCATTACTAGCGGCATTAGTTGCAAGACCAAAAGCACCACTAACTCCACTTGCTAGTAACCAAGAGCTAAGCGCTAGAGTTGTCGCCCACAAAATTGTGCCATTGAGTAAGGCTGTTTTCCGGTTCATCGGACCGCAAGCTTGAGCTGTAAACCAACCACCTATAAATAAAGAAATTAGCAAGGCAATAATTGCACTAATTCCAGCAGTAGTTGCTGCACCATCTGCATTCGATCTAGGTGCGCCTGAATCAGAAATAAAGCCTGATGTGATTGCTCCAATTAAGGCAGTTAAAACTAACTGAGTAGCTAATGCTACGACTAAGCCTGAGATAATTGGACCCCATCTTACGCGATCATGATAATCCACTGCCCTACCCGCAACTCCCGGCTCAATAATTACATCATCAATTGGTCTATTTACGTAAGACATAACTCAATTTCCCTTTTTATTTACTTGCGAAGATTACTTATTTTTTTACTTCAGAGCTTCATTTAATTACAAAATAAACAAATCACTATCCGTCACTAGAAATATCTTGGTGGTCTACCTTTAGACATAAATAGGGTTTTTGAAGGATTTAACAAGTTTTTTGGCATCCAAAAAGCCTAACTTATAGCTAACTTGTATGCTGCAATTATTGCCTATAATATCAGCAATTTGTCTTGCTTCGGCAAAGGTGTTTAAACATCTTTAAAACGGTTGGGATCGTCTCTATACTTCAAAAGATTGGCTTATAAATTAGATTAGTTTTTCAAATAAAAAACTTTTGATTGATAGAAAGGTGTTAATTATTTGGGGACTATTTAATTAATCAAAATAGATTCAATTAATCTTGCAGCTATACAGTTTCCAAATCTCCCAATTTCTGATTTAATGTAAAAATCCTGAGAGTAAATGTAAAATTTTGTAAAGGCGCAAGCAAACATTAGGTTATAGAATCGTGCAAAAGTCAACGTTATTGGGAATTAGTTTAGTGCTGCTAGGAGGATTTGTGGTAGTAGTACCGATAGCAGCTACGGCTGAAATATTGGTAGCGCAAGAAAATAGAGGAAAGCAAGCAAATAGTCAACAATTAAATAAGCTGCTAGAGCAAGGGCGCAAGTTGGTAGACGCGGGAAATTGGTCAGGAGCGATCACCCTCTACCAAAAAGCAGCCAAGCTAGAGCAAAATAACCCGCGAATCTTTTCTGGGATAGGTTACTTGCAAGGGCTACAAGGTAATTATTCTGCTGCGGCTGTAGCCTATCGTCAAGCGGTACAACTAGAGCCAGAAAATCCAGATTTTCATTATGCCTTAGCTTATAGTTTGGGAAAATTGGGTGAAAACGTTGGTGCAGCCGAAGCTTATCGTCGCACTATAGAACTAGACAAAAAAAACTCAAACGCATACCTGGGATTTGGGGTAATTATGTTACGCCAAGGGAACTACAATAGCGCGATCGATGCTTACGAAAAAGCCATAGCCATAGATCCTAAAAATGCCAGTGCTTACGGATTGCTAGGAGAAATATTAATTCAGCAGGGGCGCTCTCTAGAAGCGATTTCTGTCTTGCAAAAGTCTGCACAATTAGAGCCAAACAATAGTAACGTGCTGCTATCTTTAGCCGATGCTTGGTGGAAACAGGGTAATGGTACGGCTAGATTGCTGACGTTGCAGCAAGTTGCCAAGTTAGAACCAGGCAATGCTAAAGTTCACATGATAATTGGCAATATGCTGGCAGAACAAAATGACTTAAATGGTGCTTTATTAGCTTACGAAAAAGCTTTATCCGTACAGCCAAACTTAGTTAACGTCCAAGAAGCGATCGGGAATATTTTACTAACTAGAGGAGAATTAAAACCAGCAATTAGAGCTTATAAGCGATTAATTGTCCTGTCACCTGAAGATGGTAATGCCTACTTTAAGCTAGGTGTAGCTTTGCAACAGCAAAGTCAAGTGCCAGATGCGATCGCAGCTTTTAGTCGCGCCCGCGAACTCTACCAGCAAAAAGGACAAGTAGAAGGGCTAAAAAAAGCTGAAGCCGCATTAAAACAGTTGCAGCCGTAGTTAGTCGAGTTGTCGCCCCGTTAATTCAACAAAAATATCTTCTAAGTTAGCTGGGCGTACCATCATACCTGTTTTGTTAGTTTGGTTTTCTAGGTAGGCGTTTGCATCGTTTAAAGTGGGGAAAAATTTATACTCCCAGCGATCGCCTATTTGCTTCATGAGTAGCCCCTCACCATACTGTGATTTTAGTTGTTGTAAAGTTCCTAAAGAGATTAATTTACCGCCATCCATAATCCCAATGCGATCGCATAGATACTCGACTTCATCCATATAGTGAGTTGTGAGCAGCATTGTCATTCCTTGCTTGTTCAAGTCGAGAATAATTTCCCACAACCGCCGCCTTGTTTGCGGATCTAACCCTACGGTAGGTTCATCTAAAAACAATATTTTTGGTTCGTGCAGCAGCGCTCTAGCAATTTGCAAGCGGCGCTTCATCCCCCCCGAAAGAGTTTTTACCAAATCATTGCGCCGCTCAATTAATTCCACATATTCCAACCAGCGATTGATTGATTGCTGTCGTCGGGGATTGGGCAAATGATGTAAGCGCCCGTGCAGTTCCATATTTTCCCACACAGTCAAGTCAGCATCTACACTGGTTTGCTGCAATACTACACCTAGGCTTTGCTTTGCTTGCAATGGTTGCCGCATAACATCAAACCCCGTTACTTCAATGTGTCCTTGAGTTGGTTTAGTCAAAGTTGTGAGCATCCGAATGGTTGTAGATTTACCTGCACCATTGGGTCCCAGTAAACCAAACATTTCCCCCGATTGAATCGTCAAAGATAAATCGTTAACTACAGGAATGTTGTTATAGACCTTATGGACGTTTTGAAGAGAAACCGCCGTCATAAATGTTTAGATAATTTAGTTTCATCTTATACATAAAAACGCTTTCCAAACTTCAAAATAAGTATCGGTTTTAGAATGACATTTGTTAATTGCTCAAACTCCCGATTGGATCAAGTATATTTTGCTGGTAATTGGCTGCCAAACCTCACCAAAGGAGCTATTGGTAATTTTTAATCATAGTGGTGCTTGACGGCGCTTGGATTCCGGCTGTGCCACCAGTACAAAAAAACAACTCATACTAAGTTGTGGTCAGAGGTAGTAGAGTATTAAATAGAGAGAACTTTGGCAAAGATAAATGTACAGGAGTCAAGTAACGCAAGCCTGTCCTCATCTAGACCTAGAGACAGTCAAGCAGAAAGT